>DASPMK010000418.1:0-10116 GCA_035627075.1 Azospirillaceae bacterium | reverse complement strand
CAAGGTCAAGGTCACGCTGAAGCAGTTGGTGATCCCGGTCGACGGCAAGGTTCAGCAGGCCAAGGCCCGCGCGGAGGAAATCCTGCGCACGGTCAAGGGCTGCGACGCCATGGATGCGATGATCCGCAAGGTTGGTGGCTTGTCCGGCGACCTCGGCACGGTACGCGTCGGCGACATGCCGGAGCAGCTGGGCCGTCTGGTTTCGGCCCTGCCTGTCGGTCAGCCCAGCCCGCCCTACGGCAACCAGCAGGAAATGTACATCGTGATGGTGTGCGAGCGCACCGGCGGCAAGCCGGTGGCCGCTCCCGCGCCCGCTCCGGCGCCGGTTCCCGTGGCGGCACCCGCGCCGAAGTTGACGCCGGACCAGATCAAGCTGCCCCCGCGTGAGGAGATCCAGCAGGCCCTGACGATCGAGCGCATGGACATGCTCGCCCGTCGCTACCTGCGTGACTTGCGCCGGGCGGCCTTCATCGAAATCCGCGTGTGATGACGGGGACGCGTATCGGTCCCATCGCGTTGACCATGGGCGAACCCGCCGGCATCGGCGGCGAGATCGCCCTGAAGGCTTGGGTGGGGCGGCATGACCACGCCGTCCCGCCCTTCTTCCTGATCGACCAGCCGTCGCGCCTGGAGCGGCTGGGTCCATCGGTGCCGCTCAAGGCCATTGCCAACCCCGTCGAGGCGCTGGAGGTGTTCAGCACCGCTCTGCCGGTGTTGCCGGTCGATCTGCCGGTCGCCGTTGAGCCCGGGCGACCGGATCCGGCCAACGGTGGCGCGGTTATCGCCGCTATAGACCGCGCCGTGGCGCTGGTCCAGGCCGGCGAGGCGGCGGCGGTCGTCACCAACCCCATCCAGAAATCGGCCCTCTACCAGGCCGGCTTCCGCCATCCCGGCCATACCGAGTATCTGGCTCACCTTGCCGGCCTGCCCGAGGACGGGGTGGTGATGATGCTGGCGGGCGGCGGCCTGCGCGTCGTGCCGGTGACCATCCACCTCGCCTTGAAGGACGCCGTGGCCGCTCTGACCACCGAGGCTATCATCCACGCCGGCCGCGTCACTGCCCAAGCCTTGCGCACCGACTTCGGCATCGCTCATCCCCGGCTGGCCGTCGCCGCGCTCAACCCGCACGCCGGCGAAAGCGGCACCATGGGGCGCGAGGAGATCGACATCATCGCCCCGGCCGTCATCACCCTCATGGCGGAGGGGATCGACGCCACCGGGCCCAAGCCCGCCGACACCCTGTTCCACGCCACGGCGCGCGCCGGCTACGACGCGGTGCTGTGCATGTACCATGATCAGGCACTGATCCCCTTGAAGACCATCGACTTCGACACCGGCGTCAACGTCACGCTGGGGCTGCCTTTCGTGCGGACCTCGCCCGACCATGGTACGGCGCTCGACATCGCCGGGACGGGGCGGGCAAGTTCGTCCAGTCTGATTGCCGCGCTGATCATGGCCGCCGACGTGGCGGCCTGCCGTGGAGCCTGATTCCTTGTCCCTTCATGATCTGCCGCCGTTGCGCGACGTCATCGCCCGCTTCGGCTTCGAGGCTCGTCGGTCGCTGGGACAGCATTTCCTGCTCGACCTGAACCTCACCGGCCGAATCGCGCGGCTGGCCGGCATCCGCGAGGGTACCACCGTCATCGAGGTGGGTCCGGGGCCGGGCGGCCTGACCCGGCCCCTGCTCACGGAAACCCCCGCGCGCGAGGTGATCGCCATCGACCGCGACTTCCGCGTCCCCACCGTCCTGGCCGACCTTGTGGAAGCGGCGCAAGGCCGCTTGCGGCTGGTTGAGGCCGACGCGCTGGAGGTGGATATGGAGGCACTGGCGCCGGCGCCGCGCGCCATCGTCTCGAACCTGCCGTATAACATTTCCACCGTGCTGCTGATCGGCTGGCTGCGCAGGATCGAGGCGTTTGAAAGCCTGACGCTGATGTTCCAGAAAGAGGTGGCCGACCGCCTTCTCGCCAGGCCCGGCACCAAATCCTACGGCCGGCTGTCGGTGATCACCCAGTGGCGGGCCGAGGTGCGGCCGATGTTCAACCTGCCGGCTGCCGCCTTTACCCCCCCGCCCAAGGTCGCGTCCACCGTGGTGCGGCTCGAGCCGCACCAAAATCCCGAGCTGGCCGATTTCACGGCCATGGAGACCGTGACCGCCGCCGCCTTCGGCCAGCGCCGCAAGATGCTGCGTCAGAGCCTCAAGTCGCTGGGCAACGCCGACGCACTGATCGCCGCCGTCGGCCTGGAGCCGACGGCGCGGGCGGAAGAAGTGGATATTCCGGGTTTCGCCGCCTTGGCGCGGGCATGGCGGGAGGCGAAAGGGGGTTAGCCCCGCGTCTCTTGAAGCCTCTTCACGAAGTCCGCCAACCCCACCTGCCGGGTGCGCTTCAGGCGCTCCACCTCGATGATTCCCTGGACGGTGGCAGTGGTTTCCTGCAAGTCCTCATTGATGAGCACATAATCGTACTCGGCCCAATGAGCGATCTCTTGCGGCGCCTTGGCCATGCGCCGGGCGATCACCTCCTCGCTGTCCTGGGCACGCTGGTGCAGGCGGCGATTCAACTCTTCGTAGGACGGCGGCAGGATGAAGATCGACACCACATCGGTACGCGCCTTTTCGACCAGCTGCTTGTGGCCCTGCCAATCGACATCGAACAGGACGTCGCGGCCCTCGGACAGTTGCTGTTCCACCAGCTCCCGTGGGGTGCCATAGCAGTTGTCGAAGACGCGCGCGTGTTCGAGAAGCTCGTTGTTCTGAAGCAGGCGTCCGAACTCCGCCTCGTCGATGAAATAGTAATCGACGCCGCTCACCTCGTTGGGTCGCCGCTCCCTCGTGGTCACCGACACCGACAGGGTAATGGACGGGTCCATCTGCAACAGCTTGCGCGAGATCGAGGTCTTGCCCGCACCCGAGGGCGAGGAAATCACCAGCATGATGCCACGGCGCTTGCCATCGCCGAGGATCGGCCGTTGGAACTTGATCTGGGGGCGCTGGATCATGGCCGAATTCCTTGGGGTATTCACGTCGTTATTCGATGTTCTGAACCTGCTCGCGCAGCTGTTCGATGGCGGCCTTCAGCCGCAGCCCGACCCGCGTCAGCTCCACGTCGGCCGATTTCGAGCATAGGGTGTTGGCCTCGCGATTGAACTCCTGGCACAGGAAGTCGAAGCGCCGGCCAATGGCTCCGCCTTCGGCCAGCATGTCGCGGGCGGCGGTAACGTGGGCCTTCAGCCGGTCCAGCTCCTCGCGCACGTCGGCCTTGGCGATCAGCAGCGCCGCCTCCTGGGCCAGCCGGTCCTCGGGCAACGCCGGGACGGCGTCGAGCAGCGCCTGGACCTGGGTGCGCAGCTTCTCCTTCAGGGCCGCCGGCTGGGCGCTGGCACAACGGCCGGCGTCCCCGATCAGCCGCTCGATCTCACCGAGATGACCGTCCAGGATCTCTACCAGCCGCGTCCCTTCGGACAGCCGCATGGCGGCCAGATCATCGATGGCCTTGGCCAGCGAGCGCGCCACCGCCTGTTCCAGCCCGGCGCGGGCGTCCGGGTTCTCCTCCTCGGTCGACTCAAGGACGCCGCGCAACGCCAAAAGGCCATCCAGCCGGGGGGACGCTATGCCGGGCACGCATTCCATCTCCTGCGCCAGCGCAACGAGTTGGTCAAGCAGGGCACGGTTCAGCTTGGGCGCAGCGGTCGAGAGGGTACGGTTGACCTGAAGCATCACGTTGAGGCTGCCGCGCTTGAGCTTCTTGGCGATCTCGGCGCGGGCCTGGGCCTCCAGCGCGTCGAACCCCTGCGGCAGGCGGCAGCGGATATCCAGATTGCGACCGTTGACGCTCTTGACCTCGACGGTCCAGTTGTAAGCCTCGTTCTGCCCGTCGGCGCGGGCGAATCCGGTCATGCTGGCGACTTGACCGCCGGAAGGGGTGGAATTGCTCACGCTGCCTCGGTACTACCTGGACGAATGGACAGTGGCGTTATAGCCCACGGCGTTCCCTCTCAACAAGCGGCCCTCGCAACAAGCGGCATATCGGCTGAACGGCATGGGAGATTTTCGGACATGCGCGATCCCCGCAGCATCGTGATTACCGGGGCGTCCAGCGGCATCGGCGAGGCCCTGGCGCTGGCCTATGCCCGCAGC
The DNA here is from genome assembly GCA_035627075.1 of Azospirillaceae bacterium. Taxonomy (GTDB): domain Bacteria; phylum Pseudomonadota; class Alphaproteobacteria; order Azospirillales; family Azospirillaceae; genus DASPMK01. The sequence continues at coordinate 5,978 of DASPMK010000418.1, read as the reverse complement.
GGCACTTTTCTGGCGCTCACCGGCCGGGACACGGCGCGGCTGGAGCGCGTGGTGGAGCGCTGCCGGGAAAAGGGGGCCGTGGTCAAGGCCGCCCTCGCCGACGCGCGCGAGCGCGAAACCATGGCCCACTGGCTCGCTGCCGTCGATTCGGACGAGTCGGTGGATCTGGTGATCGCCAACGCCGGAGTATCGGCCGGCTCGGGGCGGGGCGGGGAAACGGAGGATCAGGCGCGGCGGATTTTCGCCACCAACGTCGACGGGGTGCTCAACACCATCCACCCCCTGCTCCCGGCCATGACCGCGCGCAAGCGGGGCCAGATCGCCATCATGGCGTCGCTGGCCGGCTTTCGTGGCTTCCCCGGCGCTCCGGCCTACTGCGCCTCGAAGGCCGCCGTGAGGGTTTACGGCGAGGCGCTACGGGGGGAGTTGTGCCGCCATGGCATCGGGGTATCGGTGATCTGCCCGGGCTTCGTGCGCTCGCGGATAACCGGCGCGAACGAATTCCCCATGCCGTTCCTGATGGACGCCGACAAGGCGGCGCGGATCATTATGCGTGGGCTGGAGCGCGATCGGGCGCGCATCGCCTTTCCCTTGCCCACCCATGTCGGCAGCTGGCTTTTGAGCCTCTTGCCGCCGCAATGGACCGATCCGTTGCTGAAGATGGCCCCGAAAAAGGGCTGACCCGGCGGTTTGGCATAACAAAATCCCCTCTCCCTTCGGGGGAGAGGGGTTGGTTCGCAACCTGCCCTTACTCGACCTTCTGGTAGGCCCAGACCGAGGCCGGCGGGAAGTTCTTGGGCGTCCAACCCAGACGCTTTCCCTTCAGTCCCAGCGCCTTCATGTTCAGCGGCGAAGTGGTGCAGTAGGTGTACAGCAGGAACCGGCGGCCCTTCGGCATAACGGAGAACAGCGCCTCGACGATGTCGCGCTGCAACGCCACCGGCAGGGTCACCATCGGGATGCCGACCACCACGGTGCCGACCTTGCCGACGTGGGTGGCGTCGATCAGCTTGCCCACATGGCGGCAATCGCCGTGGACGAGGTTTACGCCCGGAAAATGCTCCCGCAGGTAATCCGCCAGTTCGGGATCGATCTCGAACACGTAGAGCTTGTTGCCCGGCACACCGGCATCCAGGATGGCCTGGGTAATCGGCCCCGTCCCGCCGCCGAACTCCACGACCACCTCATCCTCGTCGCAAACGAGGTGCTGCTGGATCAGTTTCTTCAGGGCGTTGGACGACGGAGTAACCGAACCCATCGTCAGCGGATTGGCGAGCCAGCGCAGGAAGAACAGCCACGGGGCCGAAGGGGACTTGCGTCGCTTGGCTTTGGAGGAGTCGACGAGTTCGGTTGGCGTCATGTTCATTATGCGGCCTTTCGCCGGTTGCTGTTGGACGTGCGAACTGGGGCTTTAACATTCTCCCGGCCCCGGTGCTCCCTCGGGAAAATCTCATTCTTCCAAAAACCAGTAGCAAACCCTTGGGTCCGCCCGCAAGACGGAGGCCAAAAGGTCAGCCGGAAGGCCCCCCGGCCAGCAGAAGCGTGCCAGCGTACGCCAGACTGGTGACTACCGCAAATGCCACCGCTACCGCCGCGACACCCAGTCCCAGGCCGATTGCCACCGCCGCGCCGTCACGCTCCACCAGTCCCAGCGAGATCAGCACCAGCGCGAATCCCGGCAACCAGCCCGTAAGCGGCAGCGGCACGATGGCAATAGCGGTGAGAAGGAAGCAGATCACGCCGAGCCACCGTTCCCTCTCCGGTGTGGTGAGGTGCAGCAAGCGGGGCTTGAGAACCCGCTCCAGCCATCTTATCCGCGGCAGCACCGCATCCAATAGGCGGGCCGCCGTATCTCTTTTGACCGAGCGCCGCAGCAGCCAGCGCGGAAGCTCCACCGCGCCCCTGCCCAGTGCCAACTGGCCCGAGAAGATCAGGATCGGCAGGTCGCACAGCACCGAAACGCCCAGCGGCACGGGCATGATGGTGGGGATGCTGAGCGCCAGCATGATGCTGCCGAACGAGCGGTCGCCCAGGGCTGCGATCAGATCGCCCAGGGTCACCCGGCCTTCCGGCAGATCGTCGCGGAAGGCCGCGATCACCTCGGAAGTGCGGCTGTCGGTGCGGCTGAGGCGCTGGCGCTCAGTCCGCGCGCTCTCGGGCTTGGGAAAGCGGGCTGGTTCCGCCATGTCGTCCTGCGTCGGGAACAGTTCGACCAAATCGAACTCCAATCAGCAACGAAACACAAGGAATGCGGTGAAAGTTCACGCATGGCGCGGCTCATCGGTCGCCCAGCGGCGGCTTCCGCTCACGACTCGGCGGCGGCCGACTCCAGGGCCTCCTGGGCCTCGAGCCACTCCTCTTCGGCGGCCGCCAGCCTCTTCTGCGCCTCGCCCAGGTCGATCTGCAGGCGCGTGACCTTGTCCGACGGCCCGGTGTACAACGCCGGGTCGGCCAACTGCGTCTCCAGCTTCGTCTTCGCGTCGGAGAACTTGGCGATGCGCTTCTCGGCGTCCTGGACCTTGCGGCGTAAGGGAGCCAGTTGGGCCCGCTGCTCGGCGGCGGCGCGCCGCTGGTCCTTCCGGCTGACCGAGTCGCGGTCGGAGTCGCCCCGCGCTTCGGCCTTGGCGGCGCGGCTCTGGTCCAGCAGCAGGCGGCGGTAGTCGTCCATATCGCCGTCGAACGGCTTGGCCGTGCCGTCGGCCACCAGCCACAGTCGGTCGGCGGTCAGTTCGATCAGGTGCGGGTCGTGGCTGATCAGGATCACCGCCCCCTCGAATCCGTTCAGCGCCTGGACCAGCGCCTCGCGGCTGTCGATGTCCAGGTGGTTGGTCGGCTCGTCCAGCATCAGGATGTGCGGCGCGTCTCTGCTCATCAGCGCGAACAGCAGCCGCGCCTTTTCGCCGCCCGACAGGTCGGCGATCTTGGTTTCGGCCTTGGGCTGGTCGAAGCCGAAGCGGCCCAACTGCGCCCGCACCTTCTCCTCGGTCAGCAGCGGCATCCACTTCTTCGCCTCGGCCAGCGCCGTCAGCTCGGCATCCAGTTCATCGGTCTGGTGTTGGGCGAAATAGCCGACTTTCAGCCGATTCGATTTGCGCACCTCGCCAGCCATGGCCTGGAGGCGGCCCGACAGCAGCTTGACCAGCGTCGATTTGCCGTTGCCGTTGGCGCCCAACAGCGCGATACGGTCGTCCTGGTCGATGCGCAGGTCCAGCCGCTTCAGCACGGCGCGGTCGCCGTAGCCGATATCCACCAGGTCCAGGGTGATCAGCGGCGGGGCCAGCGGTTCGGGCGAGGGGAAGTTGAAGGTGGGGGTATCCTCCTCGACGATGCCGACGATGGGTTCCATCTTCTCCAGCATTTTCAGGCGGCTTTGCGCCTGCCGCGCCTTGGTCGCCTTGTAGCGGAAGCGGTCGACGAATTCCTGGATGTGCTTGCGTTGCGCCTCCTGCTTGACCTGGGCGGCGGCCAGACGCTCCAGGTTGGCACGGCGGGTGCGCTGGAACTGGTCGTAATTGCCGCCGTAGCTGACCAGCTTGCCGCGGTCCAGGTGGACGGTGGTGGTCGGGACCGAGTTCAACAGGTCGCGGTCGTGGCTGACCAGCAGGATGGTATGCGGATAGGTCTTCAGGAAGTTTTCCAGCCACAGGCTGGCTTCCAGGTCCAGGTGGTTGGTCGGCTCGTCGAGCAGCAGAAGGTCGGGGGCGGAGAACAGCACCCCGGCCAACGCCACGCGCATCCGCCAGCCGCCGGAAAAATCCTTGCACGGCCGCTGTTGCGCTTCCGCGTCGAAGCCCAGGCCCGACAGGATGCGCGCGGCGCGCGCCGGGGCGGAATGGGCGTGGATGTCGGCCAGTCGGGTGTGGATCTCGGCGATGCGGTGCGGGTCGGTGGCGGTTTCCGCCTCAGCCATCAGCGCCGTGCGCTCGATGTCGGCGGCCAGCACGGCGTCCAGCAGGCTTGTCTCGCCGGCCGGGGCCTCCTGGGCCAGCATGCCGATGCGGGTGTTGGCCGGCACGTTGATCGAGCCGGCGTCGATGGCGATCTCGCCGGCGATCAGCTTCAACAGCGTCGACTTGCCGGTGCCGTTGCGCCCGACGAGTGCCACCCGGTGGCCCTCGGGAATGGCGACGGTCGCGTGATCGAAGATCATCCGGCCGCCGTAGCGGAAGGTCAGGTCATTGATGTGCAGCATGGCGGCTGGGGTGATAGCACGGCCGGGCGGTCATCGGAAGGGACGGGTGGCCGGCATCCGCCTTCGGTTCCCGATACGCCGGCATTTCAGGTGAAGCCGCCTTGAAAATGGGCGTGACCCGGTTGCCCGCCGCCGCTCGGGCGGGTATAACCCCGCAACATTTTGCCGAAGGCACAGGAGAAACAGGACCATGGCCGTCGAACGGACCCTCTCGATCATCAAGCCGGATGCCACCCGCCGCAACCTGACGGGCGCCATCAACGCCCGCTTCGAGGAGAAGGGCCTGCGCATCGTCGCGCAAAAGCGCCTCCAGCTGACCAAGGCGGAGGCCGAGAAGTTCTACGAAGTGCATCGCGAGCGCCCGTTCTACGGCGAACTGGTGTCCTTCATGATCTCCGGCCCGGTGGTAGCGCAGGTTCTGGAAGGTGAGAACGCGGTGGCCAAGAACCGCGAGATCATGGGCGCCACCAACCCCGCCAACGCCGACGCCGGCACCATCCGCAAGGACTTCGCCGAGTCCATCGAGGCGAATTCGGTTCACGGCTCGGACAGCCTGGAAAACGCCGCCCGCGAGGTGTCGTTCTTCTTCGCCGAGATCGAGATCGTCGGCTGATTTCGGTTTTCGGTTCAGTTTAGGTTTATCGTCATGCGCGGGCTTGACCCGCGCATCCACGTCGGCCAGCGGAGTGGTTGCTGGACGTGGATGGCCGGGTCAAGCCCGGCCATGACGATATTCCTGAAAGGCGCTTCAATCGTTTACAGGGTGACCCACGCCAGCAGAATCAGAAACACGGCGGCGGCGATCACCGAAACCTTTGTGGCCTGCGTGAAGCGATGCCATGTCCGCACCCGCTCCCGGTAGATGATATCCCGGTCGAGCGGCGCCGTATGCGGTGATGGCGTATCGTGCGAAGCCGTATCCCGCGAAAAAACCTGGGCCGCCATGACAACCTCCCCGCTGGTTCATTACCAGGGGATGTGGTTGACATGCCGCTTCCCGGCAAGCGGGGTTACGCCGCCGGGTTGAGCAGAAACGGAATGGCCGGCGGGTAGGAGCCGGTCAGGGTCACCCGGTCGTCCTGAACAGTCACCCGCCCCTCGGCGATCATGCGCACGGCCAGCGGATAGATCTGGTGCTCCGCCGCCAGCACCCGCTCCCCCAGGGCATGGGGGTCGTCGGTGGGCAGGACCGGTACCGCCGCCTGGATGATGATCGGCCCGTCATCCATCGCCGGGCGGACGAAATGCACGGTGCAGCCGGTGATGCGCACCCCGGATTCGATCGCCCGCTGATGGGTGTCCAGCCCCTTGAACGACGGCAGCAGCGACGGGTGGACGTTGATCAGCCGGTTATGCCAGCGCTCGACGAAGAACGGCGTCAAGATGCGCATGAAGCCGGCCAGGCACACCACCTCCACCCCGGCGCCGCGCAGGGCGGCATCCAGCGTCGCCTCGAACCCAGTCTTGGCGTTGAAGGCGCGGTGGTTGATGACCTGGGTGGGAATCCCGGCGGCGCGCGCCCGTTGCAGCCCGAAGGCATCGGGCTGGTTCGACAGCACAAGCGCCACTTCCGCCGGAAAGCCCGGATCGGCACTGGCATCGATGAGCGCCTGCAGATTGCTGCCGCGCCCCGAGATCAACACTCCCAGCTTCAGGCGCGCCACGCTTGCTCCATCTGGTTGATCGCGACGCGCGGGGCATCGCCGGTAAGGGACTGCACGGAGCCGATACGATACACCGTTTCACCGCCCGAACGGAACAGGGCTTCCGCCTCGTCGGCGCGATC
>DASPMK010000417.1:0-5416 GCA_035627075.1 Azospirillaceae bacterium | reverse complement strand
CGAAATAGCCCACGCCCCAGCCCCAACCCGACACGCGCCCCATATGGCCCGGTGGGGCGAGGTCGATCAGCATGGCGTTATAGAACACCCCCGCCAGCTCATAGGCGATGCTGGCGACCACCACCGCCACCAGAGCGAATGGCACCCATGCCGGATCGGGCCGCACATGCCACAGGCTGGCGGTGGCCGCAACGCTCAGCGCGGTGAACAGGGCCAGCCATGGTTTGCGCCGCCCGGTCCGGTCGGCGATGGCGCCCAGAGCGGGGCTCAGCACCAGGATGGCGAAACCCGCGGCGGCAATGGCCAGGCTCCACTGGCTGGTGCCGGCCACCTTGTCGGCGGCGACCTTGCCGGTAAAGTAGACGGAAAAGATGAAAGTGGTGACGACGGTGGTGAAGGCCGAGTTGGCCCAGTCATACAAACACCACCCGGCGATGCCGGCCTTGTTCATGGCAGCCCCTTTCGAAAGCCCCAGGACTTATTCGCCGACGAAGAAGATGCGGTTGTTGTCGTAGCAGGCGTGAACCTTGATGGTATCACCGGCCTTCACCGGAATGGGCTCGTCAAAGAAGTGCATGGCCTGCTTCCAATGGTTGGCGCGCTTACGGCTGGCCGAGGCGTACACCACCTCCTCGTCCATGTGCAGGTCGAACCAGAAGGCCACGCCGTGGCACAGCCCCTCGGCAGTGGCTTTGATCTCCAGGATGCGGCTGTCCCGTTCGGCCATCGCTCGGGTAAAATCGAACTCCAGCGCCGCGAAATCCTCGCTGAGGCGGACATGCTCGTCGGCCCCCAGGTCGATCTGAATGTAGCCCGGCGAGCGGAAGATATCGAAGGTCGACATGTCGAAGCCGCAGATCTCGCGCACCGGATTGAGACGCGCCAGTTCGTCGGCCTGGACCAGCATGCCGTAAACGGTGGACGCCGCCGGAATGATGCGGGCGCCGGGCTTGACCAGGTTGGCGCGAGCGTGCTGGAGCACCGCCAGCATGTTGGGCGCCAGCATGCCGATGTTGATCAGTTCGGAAACGAACACATCGGCTTTTTCCGGCAGGTCCCCCCCCACTTCCATCTGGGTCGACAGCTTGGGAATGACGGTGACACGGTCAGAAAGGCCGTTGCGCGCGACCGTGGCCCGCGCTACGCGGGCGAGCGCGGTATTGACCTCGCAGGTGTAGACATGCTTGGCACCGGCGCGGGCCGCCATCATGGCGACGATGCCCGACCCGGTGCCGATCTCCAACACCACAGCGTCCGGCGTCACCGCGCGCTCCACAGCCTTCAGATAGGCCTCGTTGCGCTCGTGGTCGTTGATCATCGGCAGGTGCCAGCCGGGCACGGCCTGGCTGTAGATCAGCCGCGCCGTGAAAGCCAGCAAGGGGTGGCCTGGCACCTGCTCCATTCCCTGCTGCAACACGTCCATCGCCTCTTCCAGGCGGTTCATGTTCTGCAGTACGTGGGCCAGCCCGACATAGGACAGCACGAATTGCGGCACCGCCTCGATCACGTGGCGGTGGCAGATCTCGGCCTCCTCCAGGAGGAAACGCTCATAACAGGCGTCGCCCAGGTGGTACCATGCCTCGATATGGCTGGGGTCGAGTTCCACTGCCCGACGGAGTGCCGCCAGTGCCTCGTCCAGCCGTCCAAGCTCGCGCAGCGTACCACCCAGATTGTGATGCAGGTCGGCGGCATCGGGCCTCAGCGCCAGGGCACGGCGGAAGCTCCCCTCGGCCTCGTCAAGACGGCCCAGGCTGCGTAGCGTGTTGCCCAGGTTGTTGTGCAACTCGGCGTAGCCGGCGGCCAGTTCCACAGCCCGGCGGAACGCTCCCTCGGCGTCGGCGAACTGGCCGATCTGGTAGAGCAGGCTGCCACGGCTGTTGTGGAAGGAAGGATTGTCGGGGATCAGACCGATGGCCTTGTCGAACAGACGCAAGGCTTCGGCAGGCCGGTTGGTCTGCCCGGCGATGACGCCCATCAGATGGAAGGTGTCGGGGTCATCGGGATTGTAGATGAGAAACTGCCGACAGATTTCCTCGGCCTCATTGGCCCGACCGGCGCGCAGATGCTGGATCGCCTCGTTCAGGGAGTCCTTGGGGCTCGACATGGTCCGCCTTCAGCCAGTGGCAACGGTGCCGTCCGATGCAGTACCGGCCTCAAGCGAATCGAGAGGCGCCTCCTGTTGTATGTCGTCGCCTCAAGTCTCCGCCGCGCCAATAGGCTGCCTTCGACAGCGGCTACTTTTCTTATTACCGTAATCGATGGTTTCCGCAATCCTAAAGATATTTGTGCCCGCGTCGAATCTTCAGAAGCGCACCGGAACCTGGATTTTAAGATAAATAAGGGCCGACGCCAGAGCGTCGTTGAATGGCGTGGAGATGCGGCGCGGCGGCAGATCCAGGTCACGCAATACCGAGTCGAGGCGTAAATCCACCGTCGACTTGGTGGATGTCTTGATCTTGCGATCGTAATAGAGCCCCGAGACCTCGACCTGCGGGTTGGGCAGGGAGATCCCGGCCACCCGCCTTATATGCTTATCCAAGACGGCGGTGGTGAAAGTGAGATAATAGCCGACCAGCGGCCGCGACCCGACAAGGCGAAGAAAACGGTCGATGTCACCGTCCCAATCCTCGCCGGCGCCGTGGCGCACCTCCAACCTCCGACTCATCAGGATGCGGTTGCCACGAATTGGAATGGCGGCGAGCGCGCGCAGTTGCGCGCTGGCCACGTTGTAGGTCGTGGCCTCGCAATGGATGCTCACCATTTCCTCGGTGGAGTCCTCGTCCAGCAGGAACTCGTAGCCGGGGTTGGGCTCGTTGGCACCGCGCAAGGACCGCTTCAGTTCCGACAGCATGGGCTCAGAACATGTTCAGCTTGAAGTGATAGGTAATGAATTCCTTGAACTTCTTCACCGTATGGAGACAGTCCTTGAGCTGGTCGCGCTCCAGCTTGGACATCTCGTCGGGATGCACGAAGTTGTCGGACTGGGTGCCTTCGGCTTTGTCGATGTGCGCCTGAAGCCTCAGCACGCTCATGAATTCCAGTGTCTCCGACAACTCGGTGGCAAAGGGCCGGTCGATCAGGCCGACCGACTCCAGCGCCCAGATGCGGTCGTAGGTATTGGTGATGGACATCCGCAACTCGATGGCAAGGCTGCGCACGCCGTGGACGATCGGGAAAATACCGGCCTTCTTGATATCGATCTGGTGACGGGCGCCCCGGTCGGCGAACAGAGTGGCGAACAGCCCCACCGGCGTGTCAAAGTTGAGCGTCGGCCGCGCGAAGTGAGCGAAGAACATCTTGTTGTCGCCCATCCGGTCCATCAAGTAGCCCTTGACCTGATCCAGCAGACCGAAGTCGCCGGCTACCGGGGCGGCGTCATAGAAGATGGCCAAATTGAGCTGACTGGCTTCATCGGGGTGATGAATCCAGCGATGAATGGTGTCGCAATAATCGTGAACCGACTTGGTCCACTCCGGATTGCGCACCATGATGTTGCCGTCGCACGGCGGATAGCCCATGCGGATCAGGGTCTGGGTGAACTGGTCGGTGATCCGCGCCAGCTCCGGGCAGGTGTAGCCATCACGCAGGATCAGGCCGTTGTCCTGGTCGGTCTTCAGGATTTGCTCGGCCCGGCCCTCGCTGCCCATGACGATCAGACAGGAGTTGGCGACCAGATCCGGCGGGGCCAGCAAATCGAACAGCTTGCGGAAGACCTTGCGGTTCAGTTCGGTAACCAGTTCGGCGATGAACCGCACCTTGACGCCGGTGGAATGCAACGCCCGGATCAACCCGACCACGTCGCCGCCGGCCTTCAACAGGTCGTCGATGCTGGCGGCACGATCCACCTGAGCGGCGATGAGTTGGGAGTGGTTGGACAGGAAACCCAGCACATCCACCTGCTCCAGCACGCCGACGATCGCCTCGTCGGTTCGCACCACCAGCCGACTGACCGAATGGCGGGTCATCAGGACCAGCGCCGAAAACATGAGATCGTCGGGCGATACCGTCAGCAATTCGTAATGCGCCATGCCGGCCACCGGCGCCGTCACCGGCAGTCCCTCGACGATCACGCTTTCGCGCAGATCGGTGCCGGTGAGAATGCCCAGCCGCTGCGTCCCCGATGCGGCGTCGCGCACCAGGAGCGCACCGGCGTGGCGCTGCTTCATCAATACGGCGGCGTCGCGCGCGCTGGTGGTGCCGTCGACGAACACCGCCGGCTGGATATACGCCTGCCGGATGCGGGCCATCATCAGGGAGGCCATCTCGCGCGATGACAGCATCTGCGCCGCGGCGCGGATTTTCTCGCAGACGTCTTGGAAATAGAAGTCGCCGAAGGCCGGATTGGAGCGCATCAGATCGACCAGCAACCCCTTGGGCACCAGTTGGACCAAGGAGTCCTCCGACGCGACGAAGGCATTGGCCGGGGCGGCCTCGAACACCGATTTGACATCGAAGGTGTCGCCGACCCCATGGACGACGATGACTTCGGTACCGCGACGCTCTTGCACCACCCCCTTGACGATGACGTACAGCGAGTCGGCGAGCGCGCCGGTGGCCAGCACCGTCTCGTCCTTGGGGAAGTAGGCCAGATCGATTCCGGCCTGGAGCTTGGCCCGCTCGTCGGTGGTAAGCCGGTCGAAGGGCGGAATGGCGAAATTGAACTTGTCCGACAAGGAGGGCTCCCCGCCGCTGAAAAAAAGACACCCCAAGACGTATACACGTCCTGGGGTGCCACACCATCACATTTTAATGGTCACCGCCCTGTTAATCCGGCGGCTTGCCCATTGCCGCTTAGTGAGCCGACGCGCCTTCCGCACCCAGGCCGGTCTGCGACCGGATGTACTGGGCTTCGAACGCGCGACGTTCCTCCTGCGCCTGCTGGCTGTTGTCGGTGATCGAGAAGAACCAGATGCCGACGAAGGCGATGGTGATCGTGAAGATGCCCGGATTGTCGTAGGGGATGATCGCCGCCGGGTTGCCCAGCACGGCCTTCCACACGGTCGGCCCCAGAACCAGCATCACCACGGCGGAGATCAGACCCATCCAGCCGCCGATCATGGCACCGCGGGTGGTCATCTTGCTCCAGAACATCGACATCAGCAGCACCGGGAAGTTGGCCGATGCGGCGATGACGAAGGCCAGACCCACCATGAACGCCACGTTCTGGTTCTCGAACGCGATACCCAGGACGATCGACAGCAGGCCGATCACCACGGTGGTGATCTTCGAGACGCGGATTTCGTCACGCTCGTTGACGCGGCCGCGGCGGAACACCGAGGCGTACAGGTCGTGCGACACCGCCGAAGCGCCGGCAAGCGTCAGGCCCGACACCACCGCCAGGATGGTGGCGAAGGCAACCGCCGAGATGAAGCCGTAGAACAGGTTGCCGCCGATGGCCTTGGCGGTGTGGATGGCC
>DASPMK010000416.1:0-7046 GCA_035627075.1 Azospirillaceae bacterium | reverse complement strand
GAATGCCGCATGCCATCGGTGCCGTCGCATTGCAACCCATCCGGCGCCACCAGCGCCGACCAGCCCTTGTCGAAGGACTCCGCCCAACTCACCGTCGCGCTGTCGGTCACCTCGCCGACGATGACGTCGGATAACTGGAACAACAGGGTCAAGGTCGGGGGCTTGCCCTCCGGTACCCCATCGAGCCCGATATAAAGGGCACCCGGCTGCTCGATGGGGGCCAGCAGAGACACCGTATCGCCCACCTTCCAGGCGACCAGGGCAGTCCCGCCGAAAGGCAGGATGTACCCGTAAGCACCACCCGGGCTATCGGGCAACACATCCGCCGCCGTGTAGTTCAGCGACACCGCCGACGCGGTCGGCAGCCAGGGCTGGTTCGGATAGTACTTGTCCGAGCTCCCGCCCTGGCACTTCGCCAGGCAGTCCTGTAGTGCGTCGGCGTAGGGCTGCGTCAGATCTGATCGCGCGCCCAGCAGGGCGGCGCCCAGGACCGGACGCGCGACGGCGGGCGGCTGGTCCGAGGTCAAGGCACGGGTATCGGCGATGCGGCCCGCGGCGTCCAAGGTGCTCCGCGCCCGCGCCAGATCGCCCTGGGCCGTCGCACCGATGGCATCGGCGTTGGTGGCGATCCATTCCTGGAGACTGGCACAGACCGTGGACGGGGTCGGCCGCTTCCCGTTGCCGAACAAGCGCTGGAGCAGTTTCCTGCGGCCCCCGCTGCCCGATTGCGACAAGGCGATGGCCAAGCTGTCCTGCCATGCGCCGGCTTCCTCCGGGGTGAGAGTTGCGAGCCCGTCATCCACCATTTTCAGCGCCACGCCGGTCAGGGAGGACAGGGCCTTGTCCACGGCGCTGGAGACGCTGGCCGCGTACTGGTCATCCGACGCGTCGGCGTTGGCGGTCTGGACCGGATCGAGCAGGCCCGCCGCCGCGGCCACCTCCGCCAAGTGGGCGCATTGCCTGGCGCACAGGTCGGCGCAAGCCGACGCGGCCGGCATCTCCCGCAAGGCGGCCGCCATGACATTGCTGGCGTACAGGGTGTCGCCGAAGGCGTAGGTCGGCGCCACCAGGGACAGGCGGATCGCGCCGGCCGCGGGGTCGTACGAGGCTGGCGGCTCGGTGTCGGTGACGGGCAGCCCGTCGAACGCGGTCTCCGGCAGGGCGGGCTCGTCCGCCGTCGGCACGGCATTGCCGATATCGGTGCGGAACAGGTAGGAGGGCTGCGCGTCGGTGTCGCCGGCTGGAAGCGCCAGCGTCCACCAACCGGGATTTATCACGCAAAGCGTGGTCTGGAAGGACTGGTTCGTGAACAGAGTCCCCGGCGGAACCGTGTCGCCGTCGGGATTGACGACATAGCCCTGGTAGTAGCCTTGGAACCCTGTGGTGGTCTGGGGCAGCCCGAACCAGCCCAGCGACAGGTCGAGGCTGCCCAGCCGCTTTACGAACAGTTCCGGGGCGGCGATGTCCAGACTGGCGCCCTGGACCGGCGGGGAGCCGAAGAGGGCGAAGGGCGTGCCGGCGTCGAGCAAGCCGCTCGGGCTCGACAGCGTCAGGTTCGTGAAGCCTTTGACCGACACCGCGATGGACAGGCCGGACAGCCGCACCGGCCAAAGCACCGCGTAAGGAAAGATCGTGACCGTTTGCCCACCCTGCCCGACCGTCACCGAATCCTGCCGAAAGATCGCCCGGAGGGTCGGGAGGGCCGGGAGATCCTGCACCGGGGCCGACATGTCGGCTGGGGGTGCGACCGCGTCCGCCGACACCGGCGCGGTGGACAGGGCGATGAAGGGAGCCGCCCCGTCGTCCAGGGAAAACGTCAAGGTGAAGGTGATGTCGCCGCCGGCGCTCGCGGACATGTCCTCCGACCGGGCGGCGGGGGGCGTCACGGTGTAGCCGGGGATCGGCACCCAGCCGCCGCCCGTGGAATAGGAAAGGCTGAAGGCGGCCTGGAGGATTTGGGCAAGCAGCGTCGGCCAGTCGACGTTCCCGGCTTGCGGGGCGATGGACTCCAGCAAGGGGGTGACAACCGCCAGGCTGTCGGACGTGACCGTCAGGCCCACCGTCACCGAGCGGGCGCCACCGGTCAGCATCAGCGTGTCGCTGGCGACGGCGAAGCCGAGAGTGGCCGGCGTGGTGGTGAGGACGCCGGTTGTCCCCGCCACCTTATCGCCGAACAAGGGGAAAGGGGTCTCGATGGCCGGGGGCTGGTCCGACAGGGCGACCGTCCCCGTGAAGACGCCGGTCCGAACGGGAGTGTCCGTCGGAGAGTTGCCCCTGGCGACCAGCAAGCCCTCGGCCACCTGAAGGGTTCGCAGTTCGGACAGGGTAACGGCATGAACCGGCAGGGAGTCCGAAGCCGCGTAATTGATGGGCGCCCCGGTGTCGTCGGTGCCGGCAGGAAACAGGGTTCCCACGGGGATTACCGTCGAGGTGACGCCTTGCGCCGTGGTGAAGGTCAGGTAGACCTCACCGGGCACGGTGGCACGATCGTGCTGGCGGAGGATGCGGGCATCATAGAAGTCGACCAGCCGATGCGAGAAACCGTTCACCGTCCGTTGCGCGTGGCGGAACAGCTCGGCGAAGGCGATGTAGAGCGCCGTTTGCGGCGCGTGGTCGTCCGTCAACAGGGTTTCTTCCAATGCCTTCCGGGCGTCCGCGGCGACGCGGCCCAGCGCCGCCAGCAAGGCATCGACAAGATCCTCCAGCAAGGGAACGAGACATTCAAACCAGACCCGGTTGACCGGCGGCCCGGCGGCCGGTTCGGCCAAGCCGGGGAATATGCTCCACACGCCCGAGAGCTCCCCCAGGTCGAGCCGGAATCCCGACTCCGCCCCCCCATCGGCCAAATGAATGGCCAGGGAGCGCAGACGCGGTGCCAGTTCCATCCGGATGTCCTTCCGGATGCCCCTGGCAAGCGCGGCGCCGCCCGTCCACAAGGGAGCGTGCCCCCGATCGAGCAGGTGTATCAGCCGGCGTAGCGCGGTTGACAGACGATGCCACGGGTGCCGATCCGAATCCCGCCCGGATCGGCGGCGCAGATCGCGCAGGTCCCTCCGGAGCTGTCTCTCGACGCAAGACAAATCGAGACTGACCAGCAGGGCGAACGCGATGCTGGGATCGGAGGCGAAGAACTCCGTCCAGTCGCCGTCCGCCTTGTCGGTCAGGTCGTAGAAATTGATCAGCCGGCCGTACTCGGCGGCGAAGACCAAGAGGTCGGCGAGACTGCGCCCGTCCACGCGCACCGTCTCCGGCGCCGGTCCGTCGAGCCGGCGGTCGAACTGACTCGCGGCGCCGTTCAGCACCGGCCCCATACCGGCGAATCCGCCCATGGCGTTCCGACTCACGGCGGCGGAGGCGGCAAGGTCGCCTCCAGGACATAGAAGGGATAGACTAGGTTGCTGCGCACGTTGGTCTGGCGGACGATGAAGTGGATGCTGATCTCGGCGATGCCCCGCCCAGGCTCCAGTTGCGCCACCTCGATGCGCTCGGCGTCGATGCGCGGCTCCCATTCCAGGATGGCCCGCGCGACCAGGTCCCGGATCTGGTTCGCCTGAGTCGTGGTGAGGGCGGCGAACACCTTATTCCACAAGGCCGATCCGTAGGTCGGCAGCATGATCCGTTCACCCAGGCTGGTGGACAGCAGGATCCAGAGGCTTTCCCGAATGTCCTGCACGCCGGAGCTCATCACCACGGAGGCCGAGGCGCGGTCGAAGGTGGGCGGGAACGTCCAACCGGTACCGAGGAACGGGGCGTCGTCCGAGTAGGCCATAGCCTAGCCTCCGATCATCACGGTGGCCAAGCCCGCGACGATCTTTCCGCCGTGCGCCGTGGTGTCACCGAGGCGGGCGGCCGGGCGACCTTCGATCATCACGGTCTTGGACCCCTGGACGATGCTGTCCGGTGGGCCGACGCAGAACAGGCTATCGCCGACCCGCGCCGCCGGCAGGCGGCCGATCCTGACTGTGGCCGCACCGGGCCCGATCACCGGACCGCCCACATGCGGGATGGGAGGAAGGCCGGGCGTCTCCTCGGGGCAGATATGAAGATCGGAGAGGCGGGCAGCGGGTGGCATCGCGGAATTCCTGTCCTGCGGTCAGTTGATGTTCACAAGGAGGCCTTTGATGGTGACCTCGCCCGATGCGGTCAGGCTTGCTCCGGAGTTGCCATGGGCGCTGAAGGCTCCCTGGGCCGACTGCTTGATCTGGCGCCCGTTCACGGTGACGTCGGCGTTCGCCTTCATGGATAAGTTCCCCTGGGCGGTGATGCTAATGTCGCCCTTGGCGGACAGGGTCAGCTTCGCAGCACTGTCCACCGTCACCCCGCCGGGTGCCATCGTCACCGTGTTGCCGTTCCTATCCTTGACCGTGACGGTCTTGGCATCGTCGTCCAGCCGGACCTTCTGTCCGCCGGGCGTGCTGACTTCCACCGCCTTCTTGTCCTCGAAGAAGTCGATCCGCAGCTTGGAGCGGGTAACAATGCATTTCTGGTTGTTCTTGGCGTCCGGGGTGACCGGCGGCGGGTTTTTCTTGCTGTAAAGGCTGCCGACGATCACGGGGAAACGCGGATCATCGTTCATGAAGGCTACGACGACCTCCTCCTCGATCTCCGGATAGAATTCGGCGCCGATGCCGCTGTAGGCATAGAAGCTGCCCAGCCGTGCCCAGACGCCCAGCGAGCCACCGGCTTGTAGCAGGGGCAACTGCACATAGACGCGGAATTCCCCGTCGGGGTCCTGGTCGATCTTCTTCACCAGGCCGGTCTGCAAGTTGGTCACCGGGGGTAACTGGCCGGAGGCGCTGGGGGCCGGAATGTTGGGTGCCACAGTGGTGAACCAGTCCGGCGAGAGCCCGAGCGCCGTCGAGGTCCGCCAGAACCCGTCGCACAAGGAGTGGTGAACGGCGGAAACGTAGTAGTTGCCGTTGAAGCGACCGCCGACCCCGGCAAGCGTGATCATGCATCCGGTCTTCGCCAGCGCGCTGCCCTGGAAGGTGGTCGTCCCCCGGATCTTGGACAGCTTGCTCTTCAGCAAGTCGGCGGAGGACCAGGAGGTCAATTCCGTGCTGTCGAGGGACCCGCCGGTCTGCTGAGGAAACTGCGTGATGCCGAACACCTTGGCCAACTCGGCGGACGAGATGTTGCCGGGTTCGCTGACGGATGCCGTCGCCTTGCCGGACTTGGCCAGGGTCTGGTTGGCCGGGTCCCAGGCGAAGCTCTGGATGGCGCTGTCGCTGTACTGGGTGGCGGCATCCATCTCCGCTTGAAAATCCAGCATGGAATCCCCGAACGTGACGGTCAGGACGGGAGACCGGCGGGTGTCCGGCGGCGCAACGGTGACCTTGCCGGCGTCGACGGTCACGACCATGCCGTTCAACTGGGCCCGGATCACCATCAGGTCCCAGTCGGTGCTGTAGTACTGGACGATAACATCCTGCTTGGTAGCAGTGGCGATGACCGATTTGCCGAGACCCGCGTTGCCGATCAGTTTGCCGATCAGGTCGCTGTCGGTGACATTCTCGTAGAGGGCGTTGTGACGGGCGAGCGTCATTTTCATCGCCTCGTCCGTGGCCTCCACCACCAGACGGGAGGCGACGTTCTGCGTGACATCCAGCCCCTGGCGGTAGATCACGCCGGCAAACACCGTCGTTTCCTGCCCGTCATAGCCGAGAGCGATGGTGAGCTTTACCCCGGGAATCAGCGTCGCGGAGTCGCTGATGGGGAAATCCTCGGACGAAGCGCTGCCGTCGCTCAGGACCAGCCGCGCCTTGGGCAATTTGTTCACGCCGGTCCAGACATCGATGGAAACCACCTGCCAGGAACTGTCGATCGGCGTGCCGTTCGCCGAGATCGTGAAGCTCGCCAGGGCGCCGGCGGCCTGCTGCGGGGATGGCGCGGTCACAAGCCCCCCTTCGCCACCGGCGGGAACAGAAGCTGGGTGCCTGGCACCAGTTGTCGGAAGCTATTGAGCCGGTTGTGCTCCGCTACTCTCAGGTAATAAAGGCTGCTGCCGTAGATCTTTTGGCAGAGTGTCGGCAGAGAATCCCCGGCGACGACGGTCACGATGTGGGTCAGGTCGGGCGACAGCTTGTTTGCCTTCTTGGCAAGCTGCTGCTCACTGGTGAAACCCAGGAAGGAAACCGACATGCGGGCCCGCAGGGGGGTCCCATCGGGCTTGAACAGGGTGTAGGCGATGTCCAT
Organism: Azospirillaceae bacterium; assembly: GCA_035627075.1. Taxonomy (GTDB): domain Bacteria; phylum Pseudomonadota; class Alphaproteobacteria; order Azospirillales; family Azospirillaceae; genus DASPMK01. The sequence continues at coordinate 851 of DASPMK010000416.1, read as the reverse complement.
CGACTGTAGCCGGCACGCGAACTGTAGCTGCGCCCAGGACAGCATCACAAAATTCGGGCTGTGGATATTGCCGTTGAGCTTCAGGACCAGCGCCTTGAATCTGTCGATAAGACCGGCCACCCCGTCCGCCGGCGCATCCGGCGTGCCGGTGATCGGACTGGGGACGACGCCGGTGGCATCGAAGACCAGATCGAAGGACACGCTGTCGGGGCCGATCCGGTTGAAATCCGGCGAGGGTCCGCTGCTGCCCTGGGCCTGACGATCGTTGTAATAAATGGCGTATTTGTAAGTATAGGACGCCGGGTTGATCCATACGGTGTAGGAGGTGCCGACCTGGACCTTGAAGTTTTGGTCGGAATAGGCCGTGATGATCATTTTCTCCAGGTTGCCGGACATATCACCGGGCCTCCTGTGCCCGCAACGCCCGCAGCACCTTTCTCACGCAACGGTCAACGAGTTCGTCCATCTGGACGGGCGTCAGTCCTTGCGGGCCGCCGTCGGTCCCGCCCCCGATGCCGGCAGCGGATTCCCCGCGGCCGCCCGTCGCACAAGGATCGCCGACGGCCAGCCGAACACCGATTTCGCTGATCTCAAGGGGCATGGACTTTTCCGCAGTTCTCAATGGCTTGAAGAGGTTCCGGAGCCGACGACCGTCCGCGTGACGTAGGCGTAGGAGAACTCCATCTCCTCGGTCAGTACCTCGTTCTTCATGGCGTCGAAAGGGCCGGCAACCCAGCGCACCGGCCAAGCACGGGCGAAGTTCCAGATCACCAGCGGCGATTGGTCCACGCCCAGCAGCATCACAACCAGGGTCTGCGTCTGGATGGGGGTGGCGAAGGTGGAGCCCACCG
>DASPMK010000415.1:0-21769 GCA_035627075.1 Azospirillaceae bacterium | reverse complement strand
ACCAAAGGCGATTAATGGAAGCCATCAACCGCCTTTGGTATGAAACGCCGCATTGCGCGGCGTTTCATACCGGTTTGCTTCCGGTTGCCGGTCAGGCCGTCTGCTCCAGGGCAGCCGGGTTGACGAAGGGGCGGTATTCCTGGTCGGTGGCCTGGATGTGATCCAGAAGCCAGTCCTTCAGGAGAAGGATAAGGTCAATGCGCAGCATGATTTCACTGCCGGCCTCGAACTCGCGGCGCAGGTCTCGGACCTGCTGGACAAAGGACTGGTGGGCGATGCGATGGCCTTCCAGGCTGGGATAGCCGCAGCGCTCCATATACTCTTCCTCGCGGTTGAAGTGGACCCGAGTGTAGTCCTCCAACTCATCCAGAAGCGTCAGGAGATAGTCGCGGGTGTTGCGCGCGTCGGACTGGACCAAGCTGTTGATCATGCCGAATAGTCGCTGGTGGTCCGTGTCCAGGATATCAACGCCCACACTCATTCGTGGCGTCCACTCCATGAAATCCGTCATCGCCGCTTTTCCCCCGGTCGGAACCTCTGTGGTTCCTGCTTGTTGTCTTGGTTGTCGCCGAAATAAACGATAAATTATTCAAATACGGTTAAAAGCGATGGTCAAGGGCGGTGCCGTGGGTTCCCATGCGGCCCGGTGCCGCGCTCCTTAGGTTCCGCTGCATACTTTCCGCACGAATCCGTCGATGTCCTCGTTAAGGCCGACGGCGCGGTGGGAAAGCTCGGTGGCCGCGCCCAGCACCTGAGTGGCCGCGGTCGAGGCTGAAGCGGCATCGGCGGCGACCTGGGCGATGGCGGCGGACACCGTCTGGGCACCCAGGGCCGCCTCCTGCATGCAGTGACTGATTTCGGCGACGGCGGTGGCTTGATCGCGCGCGGCATCGACGATGCCCAGCGCGATATCGTCAATGGCGCGCACCATGTCGCCGATGGACTGGATGGCCTTGGCCGTGTCCTGGGTCACCGTCTGCACGGCGGCGATCTGCTGGGCGATCTCCTCCGTCGCCTGGGCGGTCTGGTTGGCGAGGTTCTTGACCTCGTTGGCCACCACGGCGAAGCCTTTGCCCGCCTCGCCGGCGCGGGCGGCCTCGATGGTGGCGTTGAGCGCCAGCAGGTTGGTCTGGCTGGCGATGGAGGTGATCAGCTCCACCACCTTTCCGATACGTTCGGCGGCATCCAGCAACGAGCGGATGGTCTGGTCGGCCTCGTTCACCTTGCCGACCGAGGTTTCGGCCAGCTCGGCGGTACGATTGACGCCCGACGCCACCCGGTCGATGGTGTTGGTGACGTGGCTGGCCGAGTTGGCGACGTTCTGCACGGTGGCGGTGATCTGCTCGGCCGCCGAGGCCGCCATCGTCGATTGCTCCTGGGTGGAGGATGCGACGTCGGACATGCTCTGGGCCGATGCCTCCAGTTGGCAGGCGCTGGCCGACAGCGACTGCACCACGCCCTTGATGCTGGAACCGATGGAGGTGGCGCTGTCCACGAAGGCGTGGCTCTTCTCCGACATGTGGGCGAGGCCTTCGTTGACCGCCTTCGAGTAGGTTTCGAAGTCGCCGACCATGCCGGTCATCACGATGCGCCGAAAATACTTGCCGTTGGAGGCGTACTGCAACGCGGCGTAGGCCTCACGGGCGAAGGACTCGGTGCGGTCGAGCTGGCGGTTGATGTCGTGCAGGACCTCGCTGATCTCGCCTTGGCCGCGGATGCCCATGACGCGCGCCCCCAGGTTGCCGCGCCCCGCCTCGGCCATGACGGCGCTTGCCCGCCGGATGCTGTGGCGGGTGCGGTTCAGCGAGGTCACGAGCAGCCCTACGATCCCCAGCGTGACGATGCCCAGAACAACGGTCAGGGTGTCGCCGCGGTAAAGGCCGGCGCCGACGACCAGGAGAGCGAGGCACAGCGTCAGCCAGGCGGCGAGAAACGCTTTAGAGAGAGAGGACAAATTCATCGTAACTCACGCCCTTGTCGCGCAGGATGCCCGCAAGCATCTCGGTGGAGGCGGCCATGCCCTCGCGGGGGTCGACATGGCGCGCCTCCTCGGCCCGCAGCGCCCCGTAGAGTTCCTGTGCCTTGGCGACCGCGGCCCGGTTGGGAACGCGGCGACTGGAATGGTATCCGGTGATGCGGCCATCCGGCCCGAAGATCGGGGTGACGTGGGCGAATACCCAATAATGATCACCGTTTGCCGCGCGGTTGACGACATAGGCGAAAATCTCGTTGCCGGCACCCAACGTGTCCCACAGCATCTTGTAGACGCAGCGCGGCATATCGGGATGACGCACAATGTTGTGCGGCTGGCCAATGAGATCTTTTTCTTCGTATCCCGCTAACCGCAGGAAAACGTCGTTGGCGTAAGTGATTCGCCCTTTAAGGTCAGTCTTGCTGACGATGATCTCGTCAGGTTGGAATGCCCGTTCTTTATGGGTAAGGGGTGCTCGTGCTGACGGGGCCATGAGTAAACCCTGTTGGATACGGTGCCGTTGGTTAAATCAGCCCGGCGGACACGCGTCGGTACAATAGACCGCCAAACACCGGATTTTACCAGTTGTAGGACGATTTATCCATAATTCTTTGTATCTAAAGTTAACAAACTGGTCGCTGCCGTCGCCAGAGGGGCGCGGCAGCCATGCGCATGGCGCAAACGCTGCGTTCGACGACCTTCTAAGGTTGTGCCGCAGGGGAGAGGGGGGCTATTCCGCCGTGCCGTGCTGCTTTTCCTCGACGGGTTGCTCGGCCTCGACCTCGGTCACGGCGGCAGCCGCCTGGTCGAGAAGGTCATGGGATCGCTTGATCAGAACGAAAATCAGGACGACGCCGCTGATGAACAGGAACCAGCCCAGGAAATAAAACTCCTCGTCCGCCGCGCGCGAGGCCAGGAACAGCCCAAGAAGGGCGGTTAGGCCCAGCACGCCGCCCGCGATCCATCTTCCCGTATTCGACATCGCCCGGTCTCCGTCGTTCTCTCCCGTGACTACGTAGTCCGAGGGCTTGGCCCGGCAACCGTGTCGGGGGCGGGGAGAACCAGCGCGAAGGTGGTGCCCCGCGCTCTGGTCTCGACGAGTCGCAGGTCACCGCCGTGGGCGCGCAAAATGTCGCGGGCTATCGCCAGCCCCAGCCCGGTGCCACCGGCCCGTGCCGAGCCGGTGAAGGGCTCGAACAGATGGTCGCGCGCGCGGGGCGGCAGGCCGGGGCCGTCATCGGCGACGGTAAGGATCAGATGGCCGGATTCGCTTTCGGCCGCCACGGTCACCGTGATGGCACCGGCCTGGAAGGCGTTGCGCCCCAGGTTGGCCAGCGCGCGGGCCAGTTGCTCGTGGTCGGCCGCCAGCGCAAGGCCTTCGGGCACCCGGTTGATCCAGGCGAACTCGCCGGCCGGGTGGCCGCGGCGGGCCAACTCCAGAATCTCGGCTCCCACCGAATCGACCAGCGCGCGCGGATCGATGGCGGTGATTGTCAGGGACAAGGTGCCGTGCCGGACATAGGACAGGGTTTGGCCGCACAGCGCGATGGCGCGGTCGATGGCGGTCATCAGGCGAGGGGTGACGCGGCGCACCTCGGGGTCGGCGGTGGCCTCCAGATGTTCGGACACCAAGGCGGCGGTGGCCAGGATGCCGCGCAGGTCGTGGTTGATCTTGGCCACTGCCGTGCCCATGGCGGCCAGCCGCTCGCGCTGGCGCAGCGCCGCGCGCAAGGCGGCCTGCATGTCGGCCAGTTCCCGCTCGGCGGTGCCGATCTCGTCGGCGCGGGCGGTCGGGGCGATAACGGAGGCCGGGTCTTCCGGGGCATGGCGGAAGGCGACCATGCTGCGGGTGATGCGCCGCATCGGGCCGACCAGGAGGCGGCTGAGGCTGAGATAGACCAGACCGGCGGCGATCAGCGAAATGGCGATGGACAGGCCGGCGATGCGGGCGCCGAAGGCGATCATGGCGCGGCGCAGGGGGGCCTCGTCCAGCACCGCCTCGACGCGGTCGGCGGGCGCCTTGGGCGACGGCCCGACCAGCCGGATCACCCGCTCCTCGGGGGTCCCCAGCACCGCCAGCGCGGCGGCGATGGCCTCGGCCGGGCTTTCGTCGCGCGGGGCGATGGTGGCGTCCGGTTCCGGCGGTGTCGGGCCGGACAGCATGAGCACGCGGGTGCCCGGCGCGGTCAGGTCGATGGCGTGGGCGCCGACGTGGCCGAGCAACCGGTATTGCAGTTCACTGGTTACCATGCCTTGAGGGGCGGCCTCGACCGCCAGTGCCGCAAGATGGGCGGCCGCCAGCTTTTCCGTCAGCCAGTCGCGCCGGAAACGGGCGACCGAGGGGACGAAGATCAGCACCTCCGCCAACATGACGAAGGCGATGGTCAGCACCAACAGCTTGGCCGACAGGCTGCGCATAATGGCTTTGGGGGTGTGGAGGGGCGCTCCTCACCACCTTACCAGAAACCGCACGATTTTCTTCGTCCTCTCGCTGAACAGGGTTGGCGTGAAATAGCTTCCCGCCGCCCGCTTTCCCGCCTCGGCCAGCGTCGGGTAGGGCAAGGTGAGCCCGGCCATGGCCCCGATCTTCAGCTTCTGCCGGATCGCCAACACCCAGGGGGCGATCTGCTCGCCGGCGTGCGGACCGACGATGGACGCTCCAAGGATGCGGCCCCGCCGGTCGGTGACGACCTTGGTCAGTCCCTCGGCCGCGCCTTCGGCCCGGGCCCGGTCGTTTTCGGCGAAGGCGGCGCGCAGCACGCGGGCCTCGCCATGCCGCTCGCGCGCCTGGGCCTCGGTCAGGCCGACCTGCGCCAGTTCGGGGTCGCTGTAGGTCACCCACGGGAAGGCGGCGTAATCCACTTTGGCCGGCAGGCGGAACAGGGCGTTGCGGATGACGATGCCGGCCTGATAGCCGGCGGCGTGGGTGAAAGCCGGGCCGCCGGCCACGTCGCCGATGGCGAAGACGCGGCGGTTGGTGGTCTTGAGCCGGGCGTCGGTCTGGATGCCGCGCGGACCGGCGGCGATGCCGGCGGCGTCCACGTCCAGGTCTTCGACGTTGGGTCGCCGGCCGGTGGCGATCAGCAGGTCGGACCCGGTAACGCGGTGCCCGTCGGCCAGCACGACGGCAAGGCCGTTGCCGGCGGTTTCGACTCGGGCAACCGCCGTTCCCTCGTGCAGGACGATGCCCTCGTCGATCAGGCGGCGGCGGACGACGGCCACCAGTTCGGGGTCGTCCTTGGGCAGGATCGCGGCCTGTTCGATCAGCGTCACGGCGCTGCCCAGGCGGCGGTGGGCCTGGGCCATTTCCACCCCGATCGGGCCGCCGCCGATCACCAGCAGGTGGTCGGGGCGGGTAGTGCGCTCGAACAGGGTTTCATTGGTAAGGTACGGCACGGCGTCGAGGCCGGGAACGGGCGGCACCAAGGGCCGCGAGCCGGTGGCGATGACGAACCAGCGGGCGGCGACGGTATCGCCCTCGACCGCCACCGTGTCGCGGGTGGTGAAACGCGCATGGCCCCGGATCACCCGCACGCCCAACCCTTCGAACCGCTCCACCGAATCATGGGGGGCGATGGCGGCGATCACGCCGTGGACGTGGCCGTGTACACGGGCGAAGTCGATGGCCGGTTCATGTCCGTTGACCCCGAATCGCCCGGCGGTGCGTACGGCGTGGGCCGTCTTCGCGGCGGCCAGCATCGCCTTTGACGGCACGCAGCCGGTGTTGAGGCAGTCGCCGCCCATCCGGCTGCGCTCGATCAACACGACGCGCGCCCCCATCTGGGCGGCGCCGGCCGCTACCGACAGTCCGCCGGAACCGGCGCCGATGACACAGAGATCGGTATCGATGCGCATGGGCCTCACTCCTTGCGAAACCGTCGCCACACCACCGGCACCAGGGCCAGCGCCGCCAGCCCCAGGAGCGGCAGCAGCACTTCGGGGGTCGCGATCATCGACAGATCGGGCGTACGTCCGGCCGCCAGTACGGTGCCCAGGCCATTGCCGACCGACGCGTACACGAAGCCGCCGGGAATGATGCCGATCAGCGTCGCCAGGGTGTACGCCCGCAGAGGTACACCCAGGAGGGCCGGCACCAGATTGACCAGCCAGAACGGGAACAGCGGCACCAGCCGCAGCACCAGCATGTAGTTGAAGGCGTCGCGCCGGAACCCCTCCTCGAAGCGCTGGAGCCAGGGGGCGGCCCGTTGACGCCAGCCGTCGCCCAGCGCCGTACGGGCGGCGAGAAAGACGGCGACGGCGCCCGACGTGGCGCCGATCACCGCCCACACCGTGCCGAACGCCGTGCCGAACAGGAAGCCGCCGGTCAGCGTCAGCACGGTGGCGCCGGGCACGGAAAAGGCGACCGCCAGCGCGTACGCCACGATATAGCCGGCCACCGCCAGCGCCTCGTTGGCGGCGACGAAGGCCAGCAGCGCCTCGCGGTGACGGGCGAGGCTCGACAGGCTCAGCGCGTCCTGGAGGCCCAGCGCGAAGAAGGCGGCAAGGCCGGCGGCCAGCAGCGCCAGCGGCAGAAAGCGCCGCCAAGCCGGCGGGCGGGGGATTCGTGTCGGGGTGTCGGTGATGGCCATGCGGGTGGTTCCGATGTGGCGCCTGGCCGATGGTTAGCATCCCCGCGCCCTCACCGGCCAATCACCATGCCGTGAGGCCGGATGCGAAAACCTGTGAAGTCCGAATTGACTCCGAGCCTGCGCTCCCCTATACACCGGGCTCGTTTTTTCTTGAGTTTTCCGAACGGAGTTTTAGTCGTGAAACGCACGTTCCAGCCGAGCAAGCTCGTGCGCAAGCGCCGGCATGGTTTCCGCGCCCGCATGGCCACCGTTGGCGGCCGCAAGGTTCTGTCTTCCCGTCGCGCCAAGGGCCGTAAGCGGCTCTCCGCCTGACGTGGATGATGGAATCCGGACCGGAGGCGCCCGGACTCGGGCGTCTTAAGAAAAGGCCGGAATTCCTTGCCGTGGCCGGTACGCGTCGCAAGTGGGTGGCGCCCGGCCTGATCCTCCAGGCTCGCAGACATGATGACCGGCAACGGCCCGCTCCCGGCGAGCCGTTGATTCGCGTTGGATTGACCGCCAGCCGCAAGGTGGGCAAGGCCGTCGAGCGCAACCGCGCCCGGCGGCGTTTGCGCGCCTTGGCCCAGGAGGTCCTGTCCCATTACGCCGCACCCGGCCACGACTTCGTCCTGGTCGCGCGCGGTGAAACCGTTGTGCGTCCGTTCCCCGACCTTCGGGCGGATCTGGTGACGGCGCTCAAACGGCTGGGCGTGTGGCGGGAAACCGGCTCTTGAGTCCGCTGGCGCATGTGATGCGCGGGGCGATCCACGTCTATCGATGGACGCTTTCGCCGTTCGTGGGCCACAACTGTCGCTTCCTGCCCACCTGTTCGCGGTATGGGCTGGAGGCCATCGCCAAACACGGGGCGGTCCGCGGCGGCTGGCTTACGCTTAGACGGATCGGACGATGCCACCCGTGGGGCGGTTCGGGGTACGATCCCGTGCCCGGACGCCCGGAAGAAGATTATAGACCCCTGAGGAACCGAGCCGAACCCCCCGGAGAGTCATGACGGACCAGCGCAATCTTATCCTGGCGATCGTGATCTCGATCGCGATCCTGCTCGGCTTCCAGTATTTCTACGAGGCGCCGCGGGTTAAGGAGCGGCAGGCCCAGCAGGCCGCTCAGCGCGCCCAGCAGACCGAGGAGACGACGGCGCCGACGCCGGCCGTCCCCGGTGGCCCCGTGGCTGTGGCGCCCTCGGCCGCTCCCGCCACCACCCGCAGCCGCGAACAGGTGCTGGCCGAGCAGCAGGCGCAGCGCATCCGCGTGTCCACGCCGGCGTTGCACGGCTCGATCAACGCCGTGGGCGGCCGCATCGACGCCCTGACGCTGGCCGATTACCATGAGACCCCGGATCCCAAGAGCCCGGAAATCGTGCTGTTGTCGCCTGCCGGGTCGGAAAGCCCCTATTACGCCGAGTTCGGCTGGGTGCCGGAAGACAAGTCGGTCAAGGTGCCGGACGCCAACACCGTATGGACCGTCCAGGGTGGGCAGTTGACTCCGGACTCGCCGGTGATCCTCAGCTGGAACAACGGCCAGGGGCTGACGTTCGAGCGCATCGTCGCCGTGGACAAGAACTACATGTTCACGGTGAACCAGCATGTGCAGAACGATTCGGGCCAGCCGGTGGCGCTGCACGCCTACGCGCTGATCTCGCGCCACAACACGCCGCAGACGGCAGGCTTTTACATCCTGCACGAGGGGCCGCTCGGCGTCGTCGACGGCACGCTCAAGGAGTTCAAGTACTCCGACCTCCAGGGCGAGACGTCCAAGGAGTTCAAGAGCACCGGCGGCTGGCTCGGCATCACCGACAAATACTGGCTGGTATCGCTCGCCCCGGAGCAGAAGGCGCCGGTGTCCGCCCGTTTCCTGCACACCGTGCGTGACAATCAGGACCGCTATCAGGTCGACTACCTCGGCGATGCCGTGACCGTGAAGCCGGGTGAAACCGGAGGGACGAGCTGGCATATGTTCGCCGGCGCCAAGCAGGTCCGCCTGCTCGATACCTACTCGTCGGAGCTGGGCATCGAGAAGTTCGATCTCGCCATCGACTTCGGCTGGTTCTACTTCCTGACCAAGCCGTTCTTCTATGCCCTGGACTTCCTGGGCCGGCTGTTCGGCAACTTCGGCGTTGCCATCCTGGTGTTCACCGTGTTCGTGAAGGCGGTGTTTTTCCCGCTGGCGAACAAGTCGTACGTGTCGATGAGCAAGATGAAGGCGCTTCAGCCGCAGATGCAGCAGCTGCGCCAGCGCTTCGCCGAAGACCCGCAGCGTATGAACCAGGAACTGATGGCGCTGTACAAGCGCGAGAAGGTCAACCCTGTCTCGGGCTGTCTGCCCATCCTGATCCAGATTCCGGTGTTCTTCGCGCTTTACAAGGTGCTGTTCGTCACCATCGAGATGCGGCACGCGCCGTTCTTCGGCTGGATTCACGACCTCTCCGCGCCCGATCCGACCACCATCTTCAACCTGTTCGGCTTGCTGCCGTTCTCGCCGCCGGCCTTCCTGATGATCGGCATCTGGCCGCTGATCATGGGTGTCACCATGTGGCTTCAGCAGAAGCTGAACCCGGCCCCGGCCGATCCGATGCAGCAGAAGGTCTTCGCCTTCCTGCCCATCATTTTCACCTTCATGCTGGCCTCGTTCCCGGCCGGTCTGGTGATCTACTGGGCCTGGAACAACGCGCTGTCCATTCTTCAGCAGTGGGTCATCATGCGCCGCATGGGCGTGAAGGTGACCTGAAGACGACGCCCTAGGGAGGGGTGATACCCGGATGACCACCCCGAAACTGACGCCGGACCTCGACGAAGCCGCCCTCGAAAGGGGGCGGCTTCTGTTCGCGGCCGAGTGCGGCTTCATGCGCGGCATCGAGCGCGACCTGAGCCAGCTGCCCGAGGCGGTGCTGCCCGAGGTGGCGTTCGCCGGCCGCTCCAATGTCGGCAAGTCGTCGCTGATCAACGCGCTGACGGGCCGCAAGACGCTGGCGCGCACCTCCAACACGCCGGGCCGCACCCAACAGCTCAACTTCTTCGACCTGGGCGGCCGGCTGGTGCTGGTGGACATGCCGGGCTACGGCTATGCCCAGGTATCCAAGTCGCGGGTGGAGGAGTGGACGAAGATGCTCCGCGCCTACCTTAAGGGCCGCGCCACCCTGCGCCGCGCTTTGGTGCTGGTGGACGGCCGCCACGGCATCAAGGACACCGATCTCAGCATGATGAAGATGCTGGACGGGGCGGCGGTGCCCTACCAGATCGTGCTGACCAAGGCCGACAAGCCGAAGTCGCCCGAGTTGCTGCGCATCCTGGAGCAGACCACGGCGGGCTTGAAGAAACACCCCGCCGCCCACCCCGAGGTGCTCGTCACCAGCGCCGAAAAGGGCATCGGTATCGCCGAGCTGCGCGCCAGCCTCGCCACCCTGGCCGCAGGCTGACGGGAGGCTCCATGCCGGCGGCGCTGCTGTTCCTGGTGCAGGCGCTGATCCTCGTCGCCGGCCCTTACCTGTTGTGGCGCCTGCCCCGCGTGCGGGGCGTCCTGCCGCTGGTGGTGGTGCAGATTTTGTTCGGCATCGCGCTCGGCCCCTCCATGCTGGGCGCCTTCGTCCCCACCGTCGCGGCGGCCCTGTTCCCTCCGGCGTCGCTGGCGCAGCTTCAGGGACTGGCGACGCTGGCTGTGGTGTTCTTCGGCTTTCTGACCGGCCTGCATGTGGATGTGGCCGAAATCCGCGGAAAAAGCCTGTCCTTTCTCTCCATCAGCCTGTCCAGCCTTGTCGTGCCGACGCTGGCGGGCGTCGCCGTGGGTTTTGCGATCATCGCGGCGGAGCCCGCCATGGCCGGGCCGCGCGCCACGCCGATGCTGTTCGCCGCCGGCCTCGGCATCTGCATCGGCGTTACGGCGCTTCCCGTGCTGGGGGCCATCTTGCGCGAACTGGGGCTCTTGGAGGATCGCCTGGGCCGTCTGGCGCTGGGCTGCGCCGCCGTCAACGACGCGCTCTTGTGGGTGATGGTGGCCGCGCTCCTGGGCGTGGTGGCAACCTCTCACGGTCCCGGCATCCTGGTTCAGTCCGTGGTGGGGGCGGCGTGGTACGGCGGTCTGACCTTGGGGGTAAGGCCGACTCTCGCCCGCTGGTTCGCCCGCACCCGGCCCCACGGCGGGCTCGACGAGATGGGCGTGGTGCTGGTCTGCGCGCTCCTGCTGGGTTCGGCCATCGTCACCGAGGCCATCGGCCTGCATTACCTGATCGGGGCATTCGTTGCCGGCACGGTGATTCCGAAGCGGCTGGCCGGCGACATCCTGGCCAAGCTGGAGCCTTTCGCCGTTCTGGTGCTGCTGCCGTTCTTCTTCACGCTCACCGGGCTGAAGGTCGATCTGGAGCTGTCGTCGGGCGCCCAGTTCGCGGTTTTCGCCGTGGCCACGGCCGCCACCGTCGCCGGCAAGATGCTGGGCACGGCGGTGCCGGCGCGTCTGGCGGGCGAGACGTGGCGCTGCTCGCTGGCGCTGGGCGCGCTTCTCCAGTGCAAAGGGCTGATGGAGGTGATCGTGCTGACGGTGTTGCTGGATGCCGGCATTCTGTCGGGTGCCGCCTTCTCCGCCCTGGTGCTGATGGCGGTGGCGACGACGGCCGCCACCAAGCCGTTGACGCTCCTCCTCCGCCCTGCGAAAACGCCCATTGGCCGGACGGGTTCTTTCGATTAGATTCGGTGCCACCCTCACTGCCGCGCGATCCATGACCGACGCCAAGTTCACCACCCCGACGACCCCGACCCAGGCCGACTGGCTGGCGAAGGCCCGTACCCTGTCCGAAGCCCTGCCGTACATGCGCCGCTATGCCGGCCGCACGTTCGTCATCAAGTACGGCGGCCACGCCATGGGCGACGAATCGCTGGCCGAGTTGTTCGCCCGCGACATCGTGCTGTTGAAGCAGGTGGGCATCAACCCGGTGGTGGTCCACGGCGGCGGGCCGCAGATCGGCCAGATGCTGGAGCGGCTGCGCATCAAGTCCGAATTCATCGACGGCCTGCGCGTCACCGACAAGGAGACGGTCGAAGTCGTCGAGATGGTGCTCGCCGGCTCGATCAACAAGCAGATCGTCCACGCCGTCAACCTGGCCGGCGGTCGCTCGGTCGGCCTCTCGGGCAAGGATTCCAGCCTGATCACGGCGCGCAAGGTAAAGCGCACCACGGTCGATCCCGACTCCAACATCGAGAAGGTGGTGGACCTGGGCTTCGTCGGCGATCCCTACCAGATCAACCCGTCGATCGTCGAATCGCTGATGCAGGCCGACATCATCCCGGTGATCGCCCCCATCGGCGTCGGGCTGGACGGCGAAACCTACAACATCAACGCCGACACGGCGGCCGGGGCCATCGCCGCCGCCTTGGGTGCCACCCGCTTTTTCCTGCTGACCGACGTGGCGGGCGTGCTGGACAAGGACAAGCGGCTCATCGAGAAGATGTCGCTGGATCAGGCTCGCGCCTGCATCGCCGACGGCACCGCCAAGGGCGGCATGATCCCCAAGATCGAAACCTGCATCAATGCCGTGGAACAGGGCGTGGACGCCGCCGTCATCCTGGACGGCAGGGTGCAGCACGCCCTGCTCCTGGAGATTTTCACCGAAGGTGGTGCCGGCACCCTGATCGGGCAGGAATAGGGTTCCACATTCTTGCTTCCAGGCTGATCGGCAACGGAGGACGCGCCCTTGGACGAGATTCGCCAGAAGCTGATGCGCCAGTGGAAGGTGATGCACGAACAGGCCGTGACTCAGCTGGAAGAACGCGGGAAAATCTACCGCGAGGGCAAGGTCCCCTACGACAAGGACGTGGCGCACGAGGCCGTGCGCCAGTTCCTCGACAACCTTGACGACGGCGGCGAGTTCCAGCGCCGCCTCAAGGCCTTCATGCGCAAGCAGGGCGACGTGAACTGAGGCAATCCCTCACGCAACTCACCGCCCCAACCCCTCCAAAATCCTTTCCACCGCCTGTTCCTCGCTCTGGCGCTGCGAAAAAGCGGCCAGCCGGATCATCTGGTCGCCCAGGTCAAAGGCGTTGGTCAGGTCGATCTTCCAGCCCTTGCCCTCACGCACGAAGAATGCCGGCAAAAGCTGCGGCCGACCGTTGACCAGCAGCCGCGCCTCCGCCTGATCGCCGTTCACCGTCACGGCGTCGATGCGGCTCTGGCGGATGATGTTGGGGCCAAGCCAGCCCTCCTTCAGCGCGTGGGTCGCCAGCTCGCCCAGGTTCATGCGGGCCAGCCGGGCCGGCGGCATCTGCCGGCGCAATCCCAAAATGGCGAAGCGTTCCGACGGCGTCAGGCCGACATTGTTCTTCTTGGGCTCGCCCTTGGCGGCCTCGGCGCGGACCATCTCCAGCCGGTCGAGCGTGGTGCGCGACAGATGCGTCAGCGCCGTCGCTCCCTTGCCGGCGGCCAGCGCGGCTTGCGTCTTGGTGAAGGTCGCTTCGACCGCCTTCCGGTCGCCGCTGGCGGCCCCGGCCCCGGCGGCCTCGACGGGGAGGGCCGACGGGGCGGCCAGCATCAGCACCAGGACGAGACGCAACCAACGCATGTCAAGCTTCTCCTTGTTTCGTCACCGTCCGGCCCCCATAGTTCGGGCATGAACGACCAACCCTCCGCCGCTTCCGCCCCTGGTTTCGACCGGGTGAACGCCTGGATCTTCGATCTGGATAACACGCTCTATCCGGCGTCGTGCGATCTGTTCACCCAGATCAGCCAGCGCATGGGCGAGTTCATCGCCGGGCACTTCGGCATTACTGTCGACGAGGCCAGGGTTCTCCAAAAGCGCTTTTTTCGCGACCACGGCACTACCCTTCGCGGGTTGATGGTGGAGCATGACATCGACCCCGTGCCGTTCCTGGAATACGTCCACGCCATCGACCTCACCCCCGTCGACCCCAGCCCGACGCTGGACCGCGCGCTGGAAAAACTGCCGGGCCGCAAGGTGATCTATACCAACGGCTCGGTGAGGCACGCGGAAAACGTGTTGGGCCGTCTGGGGGTCGCCCACCGTTTCGACGCGATCTTCGACGTCGTCGCCGCCGATTACGTGCCCAAGCCCGATCCGCGCCCCTACGCGACGATGGTGGGGAAATTGGCCATCGATCCGCGTCGCGCCTGCATGGTGGAGGACATTGCCCGCAATCTGGTGCCGGCCCACGCCATGGGCATGACGACGGTCTGGGTGCGCTCGGAACTCGACTGGGCGCGCCCGGCCCCTGGCTCCCTTGGGGGGGGCGTCGGCACCGGCCAGCACATCGATCATGTGGTCGATGATCTGGTGGCGTGGCTGGCGGACTTGGGGAGGTAAGCCGGGTGCTGCCGGGTTGACTTTGCCGGATCGCTGCCCGATGTTCGGCCGACCTTTCCCCACCACGAGCCGAAGTACCCTTCCATGAGCCACGCCGATCTCGCCGCCGCCATCGAAGCCGCCTGGGAAACCCGCGACACCCTGAACACCGCCACCACGGGCGCCCCCCGCGAAGCGGTGGAGGAAGCCCTGGCGGGCCTCGATTCGGGCAAGCTTCGCGTGGCCGAGAAGATCGACAGCCAGTGGACGGTGCATCAGTGGCTGAAGAAGGCGGTGCTGCTGTCGTTCCGCCTGAACGACAACGCCCTTATCCCCGGCGGCCCGGGCGAGGCGCCGTGGTTCGACAAGGTGCCGTCGAAGTTCGCCGGCTGGGACGATGCCCGTTACCGCGCCGCCGGCTTCCGCGCCGTGCCGGGTGCGGTGGTGCGCAAGTCGGCCTTCATCGCCCCGTCGGTCGTGCTGATGCCCAGCTTCGTCAACGTCGGCGCCTATGTCGATCGCGGCGCCATGGTCGATACCTGGGCCACCGTCGGTTCCTGCGCCCAGATCGGCCGGAATGTCCACCTGTCGGGCGGTGCCGGCATCGGCGGCGTGCTGGAGCCGCTCCAGGCCAACCCCGTCATCATCGAGGATGATTGCTTCATCGGCGCCCGCGCCGAAGTGGCCGAGGGCGTGATCGTCGAGCAGGGCTCGGTGCTGTCCATGGGCGTCTATCTCGGCGCCTCCACCAAGATCATCGACCGCGCCACCGGCGAGGTGTTCTACGGCCGCGTGCCGGCCTATTCGGTGGTGGTGTCCGGCTCGCTGCCGGGCAAGCCGCTGCCCGACGGCACCCCCGGCCCCAGTCTGTACTGCGCGGTGATCGTCAAGCGCGTGGACGAGAAGACCCGCTCCAAGACCTCGATCAACGACCTGCTGCGCGACTGATCTCCGCCATGTCCGACAGCTTGCGTGACCCGCTGCCCCTGGCTCAGGCCCTGATCCGCTGCCCCAGTGTGACGCCTCAGGACGCGGGTGCGCTCGGCGTGTTGGAGCGGGCGCTGACCTCGCTTGGGTTCGCCTGCCACCGCTTGTCCTTCCAGGCCGACGGCACGGCGGCGGTGGACAACCTCTATGCCCGGCTGGGCAGCTCCGGCTCCAACTTCTGTTTCGCCGGGCATACCGACGTGGTGCCGCCCGGCGATCTGAAGAATTGGAGCGTCGATCCCTTCGGCGCCGAAATTGCCGGCGACCGGCTCTTCGGGCGTGGGGCGGCGGACATGAAGGGCGGCATCGCCGCCTTCGTCGCGGCGGTGGCCCGCCACCTGGAGGCTCACGGCCCCCCCGACGGCTCCATCAGCCTGCTGATTACCGGGGATGAGGAGGGCGACGCCGTCAACGGCACCGTCAAGGTATTGGAGTGGTTGGTCGGGCGGGGTGAAAAACTCGACGCCTGCGTGGTGGGCGAACCCACCAACCCGCGCCAGATGGGCGAGATGATGAAGATCGGCCGGCGCGGCAGCTTGTCCGGCCATCTCACCGTCACGGGCGCGCAGGGCCATACCGCCTATCCGCATCTGGCCGACAACCCGCTGCCGCGTCTGGTGCGGATGCTGGACGCCATCGCGTCCGACCCGCTGGACCAGGGGACCGGGCATTTTCAGCCTTCGACGCTGGCGCTCACCACCATCGACGTCGGCAACCGCGCCTCCAACGTCATTCCGGCACAAGCGCGGGCCTCCTTCAACATCCGCTTCAACGATCTCCACACCCCGGCCAGTCTGGAGGCGTGGCTGCGCGAGCGGTTCGACCGGGTGGGCGGGGCCTACGACCTGCGCATCGTCACCTCGGGCGTGGCCTTCCTGACGCCGCCGGGCCGGCTGTCGGAGATCGTCGCGCGCGCGGCCGAGCGGGTGACTGGCCGGCGGCCGGAGCTATCCACCTCGGGCGGCACCTCCGATGCCCGTTTCATCAAGGACCACTGCCCGGTGGTAGAGTTCGGCCTCATCGGCTTGTCCATGCACAAGGCCGATGAGAACGTCCGCCTGGACGATTTGGCGGCGCTCGCCGATATCTACACCGCCGTGCTTGCGGACTATTTCGCCCCCATCGGGAAGTGACCCCATGCTGACCAGACGCGAGGCCGCCGTATCCATCTTTGGAGCTTGGCGGCTGGCGTTATTCGATCCGGGCGGCATGCTGTTCCTCGACCGCACGCCGGAGGGCGCCTTGCGTTCCTTCTACGCGGCGGCGCTGGTGCTGCCCGGTTACATTTTTCTGCTGGCGGCCCACCAGTGGGACGGCTTTTCGCAGGTGCCGCTGCTGCCGCTGGTGCTGGTGCAGGGCATTGCCTACGTGGTTCGCTGGTCGGCCTATGCGCTGGTCATGTACCACATCGCCCAGTACCTGGGGCGGGGTGCCCAGTATCCGGGGTTCCTCGCCGCGTACAACTGGTCGGCGGTGATCCAGGTGATCGCGCTGGTGGTGGTGATGGTGCCGGTTGCCGGCAACCTGTTTCCCGGTGACCTGGGCGAGGCGGCATTGTTCGTCGTCTCGATGATGATGCTGGTCTACCAATGGTTCATCACCCGCACGGCGCTGGAGGTCGGCGGCTTCATGGCCTTCTCGCTGGTGTTGCTGGATTTGATCTTGACCGAGATGATCAGCGGTATTGCCGACAGCATGCTGCTGGGGGCGGGGTGAAGGGGTAGCCAATATCCAGACCTGTGTGTTGACAATGTGCGCACGCGTGCGCACATTGTGCGTACATGTAGACGGTGGGCGTCTACAGCAGACCAAAATGCGTCTGGAGGGGACAATGCACGCCGCCGCTACCGCAAAGGACGAGCGCTCCGTTTCGATCAACATCCGCGCGCCTCGCCCGCAACGCGACCTGATCGACCGTGCCGCCCAGGTCCTCCGGAAGACCCGTACCGAATTCATGCTGGAATCCGCCTGTCAGGCTGCCGAGGAGGCCCTATTGGATCAGCGGGTGTTCTTCCTTGATGACGACCAGCACAAGCAGTTCCTTGAAAGACTCGATACGGTGGGGCCGGACATCAAGAAGCTGGCGGCGTTGTTGAATCGCAAAGCGCCGTGGGAGGCGTGACCGCCCCGCCATCGCCGACGGAGGCCAGGACGGCTCTGACCGCTCCGGCCCCTGTGGGCGAAGTGTATGACCTCAGCCGTTTTGATTGCGGCACGCCATCCCTCAACGAGTGGCTGCGCAAGCGCGCCCGCAAAAACCAGAATGCCGGCGCCTCGCGCACTTATGTCATCTGCCAGGGCGAAGAGGTCATTGGGTTCTACTGTCTGGCGGCTGGCGCCGTTCTGCACGACGCGGCACCGGGCAAGGTGAAGCGGAACATGCCCGAGCCGATTCCGGTTATGGTTCTTGGGCGCTTGGCCATCGACCGCCGTTGGCAGGGCATAGGGATCGGCGTGGGGTTGCTGCGCGATGCGGTGTTCAAGGCACTTCAGGCTGCCGAAATCGCCGGAATTCGCGCGTTGCTTGTCCACGCCATGGATGACACGGCCAAAGCCTTCTACCTCAAGCACGGTTTTCAGGTGTCTCCCGTTGACCCGTTAACGCTTATGGTGAGCCTGTCGGACATAAGGGTGGCGTTAATCTCGTCTTGAAGGCCTTCCTTTTCTGCCAATCGGGCACTGAAAACGGGCAAAATCCGACCCCGGCGACCCGCCAGTACCCGTTTCAGAAAGTTCTGACCGGCGGTCAGAACTTTCTGAACTTGGTATAAAGCGCCCGACCAGAAAAACGATGCATCGGGTGCAGGGCCGGTTGCAGGCTGGCGCATGCCTGTGCGCGGATGGTGCAGGGGGGCGGCTTACTGTGAGGTGCCGCTGGCTCCCGGGTGCTGGCTTAACCAGTTCCGCATCTGGGTGATTTCCTGTTGCTGGTCGCCGATGATCTTGTCGGCCATGCGCTTCATCTCCGGGTCCTTGCCGTGCTGCTGCACGACCTTGGCCATGTCGATGGCGCCCTGGTGGTGATGGATCATCATGTTGGCGAAGTCGCGGTCGGCGTCGCCGGTCATCGGGACGGTCATCATCCCCTGCATGGAGGATCGGTTGGCCTCCTGGAACTGGCGCACCACGGGATTGTTGCTGGCTCCGTGCATCGGCATGCCCGGACCACCCATCATGCCGCCGGGGCCACCCATCATGCCTTGCCCGCCCATCATGCCCTGCGGTCCGCCCTGCGGGGGGGTGGGCGACTGCTGCGCCAGGGCCGGCAGCCCTTGCAGGGCGGCCATGGCAATGCCCAACAGGACCAGCCGGCGGGCATGACGGGACGGTGGGCGCAGGGTGATCATCGGAACCTCCTTGGCTGATCGGGTCAGGTGCTCAACCCGCCATCTCGCCTCAAAGGCCGCCTCGCAGCGGGATTAGTCCGCAAGCCGGGAGCTTAGTAGCGGGCTTCCATGAAATAAAGCCCATCGGGCGGCGCGGTCGGCCCGCCTTTGGCGCGGTCGCGGGCCTCCAGCGCGCGGCGCACGTCGCCGGGGGTCCACTTGCCGGCGCCGACCAACTCCAGGGTGCCCACCATGTTGCGGACCTGATGATGCAGGAACGACCGCGCGGCGGCGTGGACATGGATTTCATGGTCCACCCGCTCGACGTCCAGCCGGTCGAGCGTCTTCTCCGGGCTCCTGGCCTGACACAGCGCGGCGCGGAAGCTGGAGAAGTCGTGCCGGCCGACCAGCATCTGCGCCGCCGCGTGCATCGCCTCGGCGTCGAGCGGGTGCCGTACGTGCCACACCCGACCGGCGTCCAGGGCCGGCGGGGCGCGGCGGGTCAGAATGCGGAAGAGATAGCGCCGGCCCTGGCACGACAGCCGGGCGTGGAAATCTCCCGCCACGGCGTCGGCCGCTACGATCGCCACCGGCACCTCCTTCAGGAAGTGGTTGAGCGCGTCGCGGATCTTGTCGCCGGTCATCGGCTTATCCAGGTCGAAGTGGGCGACCTGGCCCCGGGCGTGGACGCCGGCATCGGTGCGGCCGGAACAGTGGACCCGCACCGTCTCGCCGGAAAAACGGGTGATGGCGGCCTCGATGGCGCCTTGGACCGAGGGGCCGTTGTCCTGAAGCTGCCAGCCGACAAAGGGCTGGCCGTCGTACTCGACGGTGATCTTCCAGCGGGCCATGACGGGTCAGACCAGCGGCGTGCCGGGCTTCACTGCAAAGCCGCGCAGGAAGGAGGCCCCGTCCACCGCCCCCTTGCCGGGCCGCTGGACCTTGGTCAGGCGTACTGTGCCCTGACCGCAGGCCACGGTCATCCCGTCATCCAGCAAGGTGCCGGCGGGGGCCGCCGCCGCATCCGCGACGGGGGCGGCCGCCAGAACCTTGATGCGCTCGCCGGCGGCCTCGAACCACACGCCGGGCCACGGGTTCAGGGCGCGGACCTGCCGGTCGATGAAGGCGGCGTCGCGGCTCCAGTCGAGTCGGCCGTCGTCGCGGCTCAGCTTGGCGGCGTAGGTGACGCCTTCAGCCGGCTGCGGTTCGGGTTCCAGCGTGCCGGCCTGAAGCCCGGCCAGCGCTTCGACGATCAATCCGGCGCCCAGTTCGGCCAACTGGTCGTGCAGCGCCGGCGCCGTGGTCGTCGATGCAATCGGAACGGCGCCCTTCAGCAGCATGCCGCCGGTGTCCAGTCCCTCGTCCATCTGCATGATGGTGACGCCGCTCTCGCTATCCCCCTCCAGGATGGCGCGGTGGATGGGGGCGGCGCCACGCCAGCGCGGCAGCAGCGAGGCGTGGACGTTCAGGCAGCCCAGCACGGGGGCCTCCAGCACCGGCTTGGGCAGGATCAGGCCATAGGCCGCTACCACCGCCGCATCCAGGCCCAACGCGGCGAACGCCTGCTGCTCGTCGGCGTTGCGCAAGGTCTTGGGGGTGCGCACCGGAATGCCGCGCGCCTGGGCGAAGGCATGGACCGGCGAGGGCTGGACATGGTGGCCGCGTCCCGCCGGGCGGGGCGGCTGGCTGTAGACGCAGACCACGTCATGCCCGGCATCGAGCAACGCCTTGAGGCTGGGCACGGCGAAGTCGGGGGTGCCCATGAAGGCAAGGCGCAAGGCGGACATGACGGTGGGCTTCGACTCGTCGGATCAGGCAAGTGCCTGTTGTTTCTTGGATTTCTGAAGCTTGCGCAGAATCATGTTCCGCTTCAAGGACGAAATGTGATCGACGAACAGCGTGCCCTGCAGGTGGTCGATCTCGTGCTGGATGCAGGTGGCGAGCAAGCCGTCGGCTTCTATCTCGCGAATCTCGTTCCGCACGTCGAGATAGCGCACGCGCACACGCGCCGGGCGGGCGACATCGGCGTAGTGCTCGGGCAGCGACAGGCAGCCTTCGTTGTAGACGGCCTCTTCCTCCGACGCCCAGAGAATCTCGGGATTGACCATGCGCAGGGGCTGGCGCGGCTCGTTCTTGTCGGAGAGATCAATCACGATCACGCGCTCCAGCACGCCCACCTGCGGGGCGGCAAGGCCGATGCCGGGGGCGACGTACATGGTTTCCAGCATGTCGTCCATCAGGCGGACAATGCGGTCGTCGACGCGCTCGACCGGCTTGGCCTTCTGCTTCAGGCACGGGTCCGGGGCAACGAGGATGGGCAGCAGGGCCATTTTGGAAGAGTTCCAAAGTTAGAATGATTCCAGGCTGGTCATGTATGAGCTTTGGGTGTGCCCGTCAAGAAAGGGCGCGCCGTTCTTCCGGGGCTTGTTGCAGTTCCGTCGCCGTCAGCGGGCGCGGCATCACGTCCAGCGGCGTCAGTTCGGCAAGCTCGGCGTCGTCGGGAACGGCGTGCAGGTCGCGGAACCGGCGGGCCGTCACCAGCACACGGTTTTCCAGGGAGCCGACGGCGGCGTTGTAGCAGCCGACGGCACGGCCCAGTTGTTGGCCCAGCCGGTCCATGTGGCCGCCGAGATCGGCAAGGCGCTTGTGCAGTTCGGCGCCAAGCTGGCTGACGGCGCGGGCACTTTCCGTCAGCTTCTCCTGGCGCCAGCCGTAGGCGACGGCGCGCAGCAGGGCGATCAGGGTGGTGGGGGTGGCCAGGATCACCCGCGCCTCGGCTCCGGCCTCGATCAGCGTCGGGTCGTGCTCCAGGGCGGCGGAAAACATCGCCTCGCCCGGCAGGAACAGCACCACGAAGTCAGGGCTCAGGTCGCCTAAGGCTTCCCAGTAGGCCTTGGCCGACAGGGCGCGCATGTGCTCGCGGACGTGGCGGGCGTGGCGCAGCAGGGCCTGTCGGCGGGCCTCGTCGCCACCGTCATCCTGGAGGCTGTCGAGGAAGGCCTCCATCGGTGCCTTGGCGTCCACGACGATGGAGCGGTTGCCGGGCAGGCGGACCAGGAGGTCGGGGCGCTGGCGGGCGTCGCCGGTGCCCAGCGTAACCTGCTCGGCGAAGTCGCAGTGCTCGATCATACCGGCCATCTCGACCACGCGGCGCAGTTGGATCTCGCCCCAGCGACCGCGCGCCACCGGCGAGCGTAGCGCCTTGACCAGATTGCCGGTCTCGGCCCTCAAGGACCGCTGACTGTCCACCAGGGAAGCCACCTGCGCCTTCAGCCCCTCGTAGGCGCCGGCGCGGGCCCGTTCCAGGGCGCGGATGTGGTCGTCCATGCGCTGGAGGGAGTCGCGCACCGGCGCCACCAGTTGGGCGATGGCGGCATGGCGCTGGCTGAGGTCGCCTTTGGCGTTCTCCTGGTAGGCCGACAGCGTTGCCTTTGCCAGTTCGACGAAGCTCTCGTTGTTTTGACGGAGCGCGTCGGCCGACAGGGCCTTGAAGGCGTCGGACAGCCGGTCGCGCGCCTCGTCCAGCAGCGCCCGCTTCTCGGCGGCGCTCGCCCGTTCCTGGTTTAACGCCGAGGCCAATTCAGCGTGGCGGGTGCGCAGGCGGCCCAACTCGTCGCGC
>DASPMK010000414.1:0-4305 GCA_035627075.1 Azospirillaceae bacterium | reverse complement strand
ACATGACGCTGGAAACCATCGCTCCGCTCGGCGATGATCCCCTCGTCAGCCTGCCCGCCGTGGCCGCCTGACCATCCCGGCCAGACCAGCCGGAAACCACAAGAGCGCCCCAGCTCTTACACCACGTCTCGGGACACGATCCTCGCCAGCCTTATCACCGCCTGATTCCTTCACCCGATTCCCCTGGGAGAGTCTCGCTGCGGCCTTGTCTGACGGCTTTCAGGACGCTAGTCTTACCCCGTTGCCTCCGGCGCCGGATTAGCTCAGTTGGTAGAGCAGCTGATTTGTAATCAGAAGGTCACGGGTTCAAATCCTGTATCCGGCACCAACCTTTTCAATGGGTTAAGGCCCACCGCCCAACGGCCATCCCCGCCGCAGCAACCACCCAGCAACCACGGCAAAGAGAAGCGCTTGGTATTCCGTGGGAAACGGGCGCAGGCGATCGGCCGCGAGGCCGGCGGTGGCCGCCTCGATGCGCGGAGGCGGAGGCGGCTGGCCCCGCCTCCACCCTGCCGACGAACCGCTCAGCCGTGCGGTTCGTCGCGGAGGACCGCCGCCCTGACCGCGTAGTAACGGAGCCGCCCTTCCACGCCGGGCACCCGCGCCTGGATGGTGGGCAACGGCCGCCCCGTTTCCATGATCAGATGGCCCTCGGCCTTCAGCCATTTCAGCAACAGGTCGCGGGTGAGCGGGCTGAACCGGCGCTGGAAAGCGTCCGGCTTGATCAGAAAGTGCGCCCCACGGTCGCGCGTCTTTCGGCGGAACGCCTCAGCGGCGTCAACCGCCTCGGGCGCCCAGGCGATGTCGGAGCCATTCCGGCGACGGCGCAGCACGGTTTCGCCGCGCAGGAATTCACGGAACCGGACGATGCCGTCGTCGCGCAGGTTTTCCACATCGGGAATCTGCCCGCGCGCCGCAAGGTAACACCGCCGAATCGCCCGCCCGGCCTCCCGGCTTGTCCACGGGAGAATTCCCCACTCGGCCGCAAGGCACGCCGCCGCATAGGACAAGGCGAAGAGGCGGGCGAAACGTCGCTCCCAACCATCGGACGGCACCCCCACGCCCGTCATGAACTTTTCCACCCTCGTCGCGATGTCGCCCGCGATGGTGTCGGTGCGGGCCGACACCTCCCTGACGAACACCGGGAGCGCGACGCCATGATGGTCGCGACACGCCGCCTCGATCGCCTCGGAAACCCCGGCGGGGCTGGAAAAGCCGTCCGGCAGCCTTTCGTAGATTCCCAGTCCCTCATCGACGATGGCCGGAACGTCGATGAACCGTACCGCCTCGCCCTTCAGCCGTTCCAGGGCGCCCTCACCGGCGAGGTCGTTCAACCCCTTTTCGCCCGACGACAGGACCAGGACACGCCATGTGGCGTCGGTCATGTTCTGCTGGTTCACATAGGCCTTCGACCGGATGAGCCCGGTCCCGCTGGCCAGCGTGAAAGCGGTTTTCTGCATCCTTTTCGCCACCTGAGCGGCGGTGCCGCTGGTGTTCGCCAGTTCGTCGATGCACATCAGGCTGTCGCTGTGCCCCATGGCGGTTTCCGCAAGCCCGGCTTCCGTGATGTTCCACGTCAGCATGTCGCGCCGTTCCGCCGCGCCCTTGACGGACAGAGCCGCCAGCAGACAGGTCGTCTTGCCCTTCGAGGAGGGGCCGAACAGGTGGAGGCCGCCATTGTCGAAGTCGGTGAACCGCAGCAACGTCGCGGCGAAGGCCAGGGCGATGGCCAGCATCAGCCGGCTGGAGGCCAGGGCCGGGATCGCGACGCCCTCCCGCCACCCTTCGAGGGTGCCCGAGGAGGCGAAATTGCCGACGCGGCCATTGGGCAGCGGCTGGAAGACGACGATCCGCTCCCCGTCCTCATACCGCCCGCCCGGCAGTACGAAGGTGCTCCCATGCCAGCCGATGCGATGAACGGCCAGCCGGCGTTCGCCCGGCCCGTTCCGCACCAGCCGCCGGTGGATGATCTTACCCAGCGCGGGATCATGCGGCAGGTCGTAGCCATGGTTCAGAACCAGATCCCGGAACCGGATCCACGTGCGGAAATCCGCCGGCTGCATCCGGAGTTCGACCCGCCGTCCATCGGCGGTCCCGCACACCAGGGTGGCGAACACCCGTGCCGATGGTTCCTCGACAACGTCGGCGGCATACGCGATGGAAGGCGCGATCCGGTTCAGTCTGCCATCCGGCAGCTTTCGGAAAACACCGTCATCCTTGAGGACAATGTCTCCATCATTGCATTTCATCGTGGTCATGGTTTGTCTCCGGTCTGATCGGTTGACCGGTGAGCCGTGAGCATAGCTCACGGCTCACCGGGGCCCGCCCCACAGCGAGCGGGCAAAGTTCGGGCGTTGACGGCAATGCAGTGTTGCCGGCTTTTTAAAGATCGACAGTGTTTGAGGCTGTACTCGGAGGATTAGCCGCAGTGTCGGTACGCGGACACCCTTCCCTCGGGTCGGTTTACCGCCTGATAGCGCTCATTCTGACCAGCCCAGCCTTTTCGATCCGGGTGTTCTGCAAGAACAGACGAGCCTCTGGCTGATATTGGTCGAGGAAGAGCGTGAGTTCATGCTCCTGCGCCGCCTTGAGAGGCAGACGCCGTGTGTTGTACCGGCCGTTCTCCGCCCGATACGACGAACGCCGGAAGTACGCCGCCTTGACGAGATAGGTGATCACCGCCAGCGGATCAGTGACGTTCTTCGCCTGGACCGGTCTCGGCACGCTCTCCGAGGCCTTGATGAACGGTTCCAGCGCGGCCTTCACCCTCTCCGGGTTACTTCCCAGAACCAGGAGCGCGAAGTGGGGCCGCCAGTGGTCGGGCCACCGCTTCTCGCCGTCCACGTTGAAGCTGATGTCGAGCCCGCCGACCACCGTCAGGGTGCCAAGGCCGGCCTTCGACAGAAGACGGCGGAGCCATGTCATCGCCGCGACGGGATCGAACCGGTGTAAACTGCCGGCCTCGTAGCCAAAGGCGTCGCCCACCACCGTAACAAACGTTACCGCCTCCCCGCCGATCAGGCTCATAGCCGCGTGCCCGAACCAGCGCCGGAACAACCGCATGCACCGGGGACACGCCCCCGAATTACACCGCGAACCCTTCGCGCAGGCGGCGAAGCGGGGGGTGACGGTGCCAGCCGACCGCCGTTTTGTTCTCCGGGCCAGGAGGACGGCCCGCCGGTCGGCGATCCCCGGCGTTTCGAACTTCTTAAGCCGCCGCACGTCGTAGTCGCGCACGATGCGGCCCGTCTCCAGGTAAAAGGGGAATTTCTCGAAGAGATCACTCATCATGCTCACGCCTCACCGCATGGGATTGATGCACGGGTGCCGACCGGTGGCGCCCCGCCGGCTCACTTGACGAAGGCGCCGCCGGTGGCGGCGGTGGTGCTGGTGTGGAGGTGGCACTCTTCCCATGCCACCACGTCGGCGTAGCGGTAGCGCACGGCGCGGCCGAGCCGGATGAAGGGGATGCCGCCGCCCTTCAGGCGGTCGGCCTGGAGCTTCTTGACGCTGATCCCCCAGCGCGCCGCGAGTTGCTGTTCGTTCAGGTGCGGAGGCTCACTGCCACCGTGGCTGAGGGCAAGGCGCGTTTCATTCCCCGCGCTTCGGGGAATGGCCGTGTCGTTGAGGGCGTTCGAACGGAACTTGGCTTGCATATCGGGTACTCCCCTTTGATCCGCGCACCGCATGTGCGCTTGGGAGTACTCGTATGCCTGTTTTCACAATCGGAAAACCGTCGCGCCTTCAGTTTTCCGATCCCGCCCTTGTCGTTTTTCCGATGGGATGGCGGTTGATATAGTCCGACAATTTCTTACCTTTGCCCTTGCTGGTCTCTATGTCGCTGAGCGCATCCTCAATCGTTTTCAACTTAATATTTGGCTCTCCCCCGCTATAAGTTTCATAGGACACCCAGTTCCAAAGAGCCCGTGCCACCGTTTTTTGGTCGGCGTCTTTCATCCCTACAAGCTCATGAACGCCTTTATTTTCGTGAGCCATGATGGACGTCAACAGAAAAGACAGCATGCCTTTCCAGTGCACCTTTTCAGGACTACCACCTTTGTTTTCAACGCGATCATTCTGACGATATTTATAGCAATACTCATCCCACGACTCTCGACTAACAAACACTTGCAGCGTGCCAGCCCTCTTTTTGAAAGAGGACAGGGTTCTGTTAGCTCTTGAGCCAGTCGAACGCCGCCGCGAGGCAGAGGACGCCCATGAAGGAGGTGGCGGTTTTCTCATAGCGGGTCGCCACCGCCCGCCACTCCTTCAGCCGCCCCCACAGGCGTTCCACCCGGTTGCGGT
>DASPMK010000413.1:0-23008 GCA_035627075.1 Azospirillaceae bacterium | reverse complement strand
CGCGCCTTCTCCACCCCCATGCGGATGCCCACCGGATGCAACCAGGGCCGCTCACGGGCGGCTTCCTCCAGGGAGCCCAACGACGGCCCGGAACCGATGACCGCCAGATGAAAGTCGGGCAGCCGCGTCCGTACGATGTCGCAGGCCGCGACCATCAGGTCCAGGCGCTTTTCCGGGTAGAGCGAGCCGCAGAAGACCGCCGTCGGCGCGCCCTCCGGGATGCCCAGCTCGGCGCGGAGCGCGCCGACCTCTTCCGGCATGACCGCCTCGCACTGGGCGCGGAATTCCGAGGTGTCGACGGCGTTGTTGAGGTTGACGATGCGCCCGTCGGGTACCCCGACCTTGCGCAACAACTCCACCGTGATCCCGGTGTAGGCGAACCAGAAATCGACCTTGTCGATCTGCCAGCGCTTCCAGCGCTCCTTCAGGTCGCCCGGAGACGTGCTCTGGAAATTGGCGCCGTGCCCCCAGAACGCGACCTTGCGGCCGGCGAGCCGCTGCGAAAGCATGATGGGATAATTGGACAACAAGCGGTTCTGGTGCAAGAGCACGAACAGGTCGGCATCGCGCAGGTGCGGCGGCACGGGTTGCCACAGCAGGTCCGTGTTGCCTAGGCGCCAGAACCGGTTGGTGACGACATCCGCCCACTCGATCACCCCGGTGTCCCGCTTCTTCGCCTCTTCGGGAGAAGGTTGGCCGTGAAGGAGATGCAGGTCGATGCCTTCCGCCTGGGCCTTTTCATGGAGTTGCTCGAAGAACTTTACGCGGTAATGGAGAAGCCGATGCTGCGCGATGACAACTTTTTTCCGCATGCCTGTACTTCTGCCTTCCTGCGTTTTGATCACGCCATGGCGCTTGGAGTGAGGTGAGGCGACGGACGGTGGTGTCTGCGACAGGTGAATTCAACTGGCTGACGACCTTTGGAAAATTTTAGCTAAAGTGGTAAGAAAGAGGAAGGACCTTTCCGCTGTCGGCCTTGCACCAAGGCCAAAGCCATGACGCGAGTTGCCAGGGATGCAGGCCGATACCGAACTCTTGCCGGCCGATGAAAGCGCTGCGGTGGCGGCCGGCACCCGCCGATACCAGCGCCTGGAGGAGTTCCGGCCAGCCCAACGGGGGCGTTCGCGATGGGTCGCCTTGGCGTGGCAGCTGGTCCAGGCGACATTGTTCGCCGTGTCGCCGCACCCGATGAACGGCTGGCGCCGTGTCTTGCTGCGCGCCTTCGGCGCCCGGATCGGTGCCGGTGTCGTCATCCGGCCGTCGGCGCGGGTGCATTTCCCATGGCACTTGACCATCGGCGACCGCAGTTGGGTCGGCGACGAGGTGCGGCTTTACACGCTGGGGTTGATTCGGATCGGCAGCGACACGGTCATTTCTCAACGTTCCCATCTGTGCGCCGGCACCCACGACCACCTCGCCCCCTCCTTCTCCACACTCCTGCCGCCGATCGCCATCGGTGATCAGGTGTGGATCGGCGCGGAGGTGTTCGTCGCCCCCGGCGTGACCATCGGTGACGGCGCGGTAGTGGGCGCGCGCAGCGCCGTGTTCAAGAATCTGGACGGCGGCATGGTCCACCGCGGCTCACCGGCCCGGCCGGTGGAGCCGCGCGTCATGCGGCCGGACGGAACGGCGCGGAGTTAAGACGGCGATGACAAGCGTTGCCGAGGCCAAGCCCGCGCGAGATCCGCGTCTGCGCGTCGCCCTTCTGCTTGGCTTCGCCGACCAGGCGCTGGTCAGCGCCGCCAATCTGGGGTTGGGACTCATCGTTCTGCATGGCGGGACAAAGGAAGAATACGGGCTTTACGGATTAGGCTCGGCGCTGGTCTTGCTCTTCACCGGGGCGGTTGGCGGAATGATTTCCAGCCAGATGACCGCCATTGCGCCCAACCGGCAGGGAAACGACGCTCTGACCTTCTGCGCCGCCATGGGGATCGGGCAGGTATGGATCTGCGGCCCCCTCGCCGTGGCGGGGCTGGCGCTGATCGGCGGTCTTTATGGCGGCGGCACGTTGGGCCGCGACATGGCGGCCATGCTCGCGGCCAGCGCTCTCGCCGGCGTGGGCGTCGCAATGCATGAATACTTCCGCTCGTTCATGTATCTCCAGTTCCATCCTGGCCGGGCGTTCGGGTTGACGCTGTCGCTGGTGGCGGTGTGGACCGTGACGACGGTATTGTTGGTCGAGGTGGCGGCCATGCCCGCCCACTGGGCCGCGATCGTCGGCTACGGCGGCGGCAGTTTGGTTTCCAGCCTGATTGCCCTGCGCTGGTCGGGCCTGCCATGGCGCGCCGGCCGTTTCGGTGTCGGCGCCGCTCTTGCCGAGGCGTGGCCGGGCGGCCGGTGGGCGCTGCTGGGGGTTGTCAGCATCTTCGCGCAGAACCAAAGCTATATCTATCTGCTGACCGTGCTGGACGGGCCGGCGGCGGTCGGGGAAGCCAATGCCGCCCGCCTGCTGCTGGCGCCGCTGATGCTGATCATCGTTAGCACGATCCGCACCCTGCAACCGCGGGTGGGGCGGAGTCGGGCGGCCGGCGACGGCCAGGGCGTCTGGCGGCTGTCGTGGATTACCTTGTTCACTCTGCTGGCGACGACGGTTCTTTACAGCGTCGGCGTCATCGCCGTCATGCCCTACGCGATCGGCACCCTGTTGCCCGAGGCCTATGCCGGCGTCACCTCCCTGACCGTTTTGTGGAGCATCGCTTTCGTGGCGCAGTGTGTGCGCTCCGTGCCACAGATGTTGCTTCAGGTCATACGGGGGTTCCGGCAGATAACGTCCGCGTCCATCGTCAGTGGCGCGTTAGTCTTTGTCATAAGCTTGGTAGCCATCCCTTATGCCGGAGTTTTCGGCAGCCTGATGTGCATTGTCGGGGGCGAAATTCTGCTATCGCTTCTCCTTGCCCGCAACCTTGTCCATGCGCGCCGAAGCGGCGCGTTTTGTCCATGCGCGCCGAAGCGGCGCGTTTTCATCGACGGGCATTAGACCATGACGGCAATCGACGTCTGTGTGGCGACCTATCGTCGGCCGGATCTGCTCGCGGCGCTCTTGCGAACCTTGGCGGGGCAGCGATTCGACGACGGTGCAAGCCCGCGCCTGATCGTCGTCGACAATGACGCCGACGGTTCGGCGCGCGCGGTGGTCGAGGCTTTCGCGGCCACCGCTTCCTTTCCTGTAACCTACGCGATCGAACCCCGGAAAAGCATCGCCCACGCGCGCAACAAGGCGTTGGAGTTGGCGGGGGGGGGCTGGGTGGCCTTTCTCGACGACGATGAGGAGGCCATTCCGGAGTGGCTCGCCAACCTCGTCGACGCGGCGCGGCGGTTCCAGGCGGACGTCGTGTTCGGGCCGGTGCTGTCGGTGCTGCCCGATGATGCGCCCGTTTGGGTGCGCAAGGGCCGGTTTTTCGATCGCCGGCGGTTTCCCTGCGGCACCGTTCGCCCTACCGGCGGCTTCGGCAATGTGCTTATCGACCGGCGGCTGCTTGATCGGGTCGGGCGAGGTGTCGATCCGGACTATGGGGTGACGGGGGGCGAGGATACCGAATTCTTCACTTTCCTGGGGAGGTCCGGCGCGAAGATGATCTGGTGCGACACCGCCGTCGCCTCGGAGGCGGTCCCACCGCCGCGTTTGACCCTGGGGTGGCTGTTGCGGCGGCATTATCGGGCTGGCCAGGTCTTTGCTCGCGTCGCTCTGCCGTATATGGGGGTGACCGGGAAACTGGCCCTCGCCCTCAAGCGGTTGGGCTTCGCTATCCTTGCCGGGGTGGCCGCGCCGGGGCTCTGGCTGATCCGCCGTCACTGGGGTGTTGCCAGCCTGCTGGCGGCGGTGCGCAACCTTGGCCAGTTGAGCGCCCTCGTGGGGGGGCGCTTCAAGGAATACGTGTGAAGCATGTCGCAGCAACCGGTGGCCAATGATGCGTGAAGTTTTGCCGACCAGGACTGGAGAAGCGGCTTCGCAAGGCAAGGTGGACGAATCCGGGGCTTTGGCGGCCTTTTTGTATTGCACGCCGGTGATCCTGCTCCTTTTCGGCTCGCTCGTCTTTCTGAGCAAACCCAGCGCGGAAACGGCGAAGAGCGGCGCGGCCTTCATGGACGATCCATCGCGCCTTCTTATGATGGGCACCGCCTACGCCATGTCTGGCATGCTGGTCATGATGCGGGTGCAGATGCGGCTGGTTATGTCTTCAGGAATGATGCTCCTGGGGGTTATTCTTCTCTATATTTTCTTATCCGCCGCTTGGTCGAGCGTTCCTCCCAAGGTCCTGGTCAACTGGGTTCATCATCTTGGTTTGACGTTTGTCGCTATTGCCGCCACGCAATATTGTCGTGCAACGCCTGGCCGCCTGTATGTCGTGATCGTAATTCTGTTCTCCATTCTGAATGTCATGTCCGTGATCGTGTCGGTCGCGGTGCCGGCGATCGGCATCGATGCGCTGACCGGCCGTTGGCAGGGGGTCATTTCCAACCCGAACCACCTCGGCGCCGTCGGGTCGATAACGGTGTGGGCGACCGCTTTCTGTCTGGTCTGCTACAAGTCGCCCGGCGCCCGCGTGATGTGCGGTTTCGCGCTTTTCTTTGCGTTCGTGGTTTTGGCGGGTTCCGGCAGCATGACTTCCATTGCCACCATGATGGGGGGCACCGGCCTGTTCGTGTTCTTGCTGATTGCTCGCCGGGTTGGGCCGATGGCGCGATTCACCATCATCGCGACCGGGGCATGGTTTTTCCTCATGGGGGTGGTCGCTGTTTTCCTCATCAATCCGGATGCCTTTTCCGTGGGTTTCCTGCTCAGCAGCATGGGGCGCGATCCCACGCTGACCGGGCGTACGGACCTGTGGGAACTGGCGCTCGGGGCCTTCGCGGATAGCCCGATATTTGGCTGGAGTTTTGATTCCCTGGTCACCGTCTTATCGGTGGTCCACATGCATTATGGGCAGTTCCACAACGGTTATCTTGACTTGCTGGTGAAAGGAGGTCTTATCGGCCTTGGTTTGGTTTTTGCTCTTCTGGCGCGATATTTAACGGTGCTTATTCGCCTTCTTCAGTATAATTATGAGTATGCTGCGTCTGGTATCGGTATATTTATGATCTTGATCGTGTATAATATCACTGAAGCCGCTTTGCTGCGCGAGTCGAGTGAAATATGGGAAGTGGTGATGTTTCATTATGTCCTATCCGAATCAGTGCTTAAGCGGATTCAAGTGAGTGAGAAAAAACCGCAGGGAAGTCTGCTCGGAAGGCGCGCGTCATCGGTTGACGAGCCCAAGCCGATATCCGTGCTTCGCCCTTTGGTCCCACGGCCCATCGGAGGCGGGGTTTTCCGTCAGGATCGCCGGTGAGGCACCGGGAATTTTAGCTCTTTTGAAGTCTGATACGGGCGGCGCATGAATGCATCCATGATCGGCCGCCTCCGGTATCAGGGGGCATAACGCTGCTGGAGAATCTGACTTGGCCCGTCGTTTCCTCTTTTGCCTTGCTTTAGGTCTTATTGCGGTCGCCGTCCCCCCGGCTTCGGCCCAGGTGGCCGCGCCGCCCTTGGTCGAGGAGGTTCTTCCGGCACTCCCGGTATCGCCCGCCAACGCGAACACCCATGCCTCGCCGGTCGCCTGGTACAAGGGGGCGGTCTACACCGCCAACGTCGAGCCGTCGGAAGGCCCCGCCACGGGCACCAATCTGCGCACCGTCGTGCGTAAGGGTACGCGAGGCAAGGACGGCGCCTGGACTTGGGCGGTCCATGTGATCGAACCCCGCACCATCCATGATCCCTGGCACAATGTACCGTCCATCGCCGTCGACCGCGGCGGTTTCGTGCATGTTGCCTACAACATGCACAACATGCCGTGGCAGTACGCCGTGTCGGAGCGGGCGGAGGACATTTCCGGCTTCGTGTTCCGCGGCGAGGCGGTGACACAGGAGCAATTGGATCTGGTCAAATTCCAGAACCGGACGCCGTTCGCCTCGCCGGGAACTGGGGCCATTCCCGGAAACGGCGTGACCTATCCGGCGTTTTTCACCGACCGCAAGGGAGACCTGTACGTCACCTATCGCTATGCCGTGCGTCCGAAGAAAACCTATGCCGCGCGGGCCTACGCCGCCGGCATTGCGGTCTACGACATCGCCAGGCGTACGTGGTCGCCGATAGGCTGGCCGGTGGAGATCGGGCCGGACGACGCGGACTTGGCGGCGGATCTCAAGACCGCCACGAGCTATCCGTTCGCAATGCAGGATGGCTGGTGGGCGTTGCTGCCGCGGCTGTGGTTCGATCGCA
The DNA here is from genome assembly GCA_035627075.1 of Azospirillaceae bacterium. Taxonomy (GTDB): domain Bacteria; phylum Pseudomonadota; class Alphaproteobacteria; order Azospirillales; family Azospirillaceae; genus DASPMK01. The sequence continues at coordinate 16,749 of DASPMK010000413.1, read as the reverse complement.
ACAACGGCATGCACGTTACGTGGGTTTGGCGCAAGGGCAGTGCCGGCATGGACGCCACGCACCCGAGCTACGCGTTTTCCCCGGACCGGGGCAAGGCGTTCCGGCGCTCCGATGGCTCCCCCTACAGCGCGCCGGTCACTCCGCAAAACGCCGACCTGTTGGTCCGCCAGGGCGACGACGCGAAGTTCTACGCCCTGACGTCCCTGGCCTCCGACCCGGCCGGCAACATGGTCGCCCTCGTGATGCCGGAAAAGAAGGCCTACACGCTGGTCCGGTGGGATGCCAAGACGCGCCGCTGGTCGGAGCCGGTTCCCTCACCCTTCGGCGCCAGCCAGATCCTGATCGATGACGACGGCACCCAGTGGGCGTTCGCCTCCGGTCCTCGCATCCTCACGCGGGCGGCCGATGCGGCTCCCGACGCGCCGTGGGCCACGGTCTATCAGGAAACCGGCTTCTGCTACCCCAAGATCGCGCGCGCCGACGACGAGCGGGCGTTTATCATCCACGCCCAGGCTTGCGACAGCACCAAGGTGCGAATCCTGATGTTCAGGAAACGTTAGGCCGGCGGATCATCTCGGCGAACACCATGGCGAGGAAAAGCGGCGAGGAAACGAAGTTGCGGCGCCACAAACGGGCCGGCTCCCGCAGCAGACGGGGCAGCCACTCCAGCCCAAGCCGGCAGATCCACCGGGGCGCCCGTTTGCGCGTGCCGGCATAGAAATCGAAAACGGCGCCAATGGCTCCGCAAAAGGGAACCTGTAGCCGTTCGCGGTGGGCGAGAATCCATTTCTCCTGTTTGGGAGCGGTCATCCCGACCCACAGGACATCGGCACCCGACTGGTTGACCGCCTTCAGTATGGCCTCGTTATCCTCGTCGGTGAATTGGTCGCGAAAGGGCGGGGAATAGGTGCCGGCCACACGGATCGACGGGAAGTCACGCGCCAGTCGGTGGGTGATGAGGCTCAGCACCTCGTCCGTCGACCCGAGGAAAAAGTAGCTGAGTCCGCCATGGCGTTCGGCCCGTTCGGACAGGCCCTGGAAAAACTCGAAGCCAGCCACCCGCTCGTGCAGGGGACGGCCGAGAAGCCGGGCGGCGAGGATGATGCCGGTGCCATCGGGCAGAAGGATATCCGCCTGCCTCAGTGCCGAGGCGAAGGCGGTGTCCCGCCGGGCTTCGACCAGCGAGTGGGGATTGGCGCATGCCATGTAGCGGCCGGACTGGCCGTCTTTCACCAGAGTCCATGCATCGGAGATGGCGGCCTCGATGCCGCCGCTGTCGATCGCGTAACCCAGGATGTTGGTGTTGGATCGCATGGGGTGGCTCGCTCCGATCTACTGTGACTGAAGAAGCTTCAATGCCTCCTCGCGACCGGGAAAGTTCTCGGCGGAGACGGCCTGCAGGATCTGCCTGGCTTCGTCGGCTCGACCGCGCGAGGACTGCACGGCGGCCCAGTGGAAGCGGAGCTGCGGGTTGGCATGCGCCGATGCTCCCGCGCGGTCGAGCAACTCGGCCGCCAACTCGTCCTGGCCCAGGCGGTGGTGCAGCCAGGCCAGGGTGTCGAGCAGCAGCGGATTTTCCGACACGCGGAACCGCTCAGCCAGCAACAGTGCCTTATCCAACTGCTTGCGATCGCCCGGGAAGCGGTCGGCGGCGAGGGCGGCGTAGTTGTTGATGGCAATGTCGGAGTTGGGGTCGTGCTCCAGCAGCGCCTCGTACGTCGCCAGCGCCTTGTCGATGATGCCGAGCCGTTCCTCGGCAAGCCCACGGACAAGCAGCAGCGGCTTGATGTCGGCCTTGCCTTTAACACCCAGGTTGTAGACCTCGATCGCGCGCGCCGGCTGCCCCATGGCATCCAGCATCTGGCCAAGCTCCAGATAGGGAGCCACGGAGTCGGGCCTGTTCCCGATCACCCGGCGGAAAGCTTTCTCCGCCTCCGCCATCTGCCCCTGTGCGCTCATGGCGCGTCCGAGCAGCAGGTCAAGCAGCGGGTCATTGTCGTGCGACGGCGCGATGGCGGCCAACCGCTCGGCGGCGCGGCTGGCCTGACCGGCCCGAATGCTCGCGTCGACGTAGCTGATGAACGCGAGGTCGTCGCGTTCCGCCCCGGCGGGAGCGTTGAGAAGGATTTCGTACTGCTTCGCCGCCTCGGCGGCATCGCCTTGCGCGGCAAACTTTTCGCCACGGAGATGGACGGCCTCGCGGTCGCTCCGCGCCAGTTCGGCCACGCGGTCGATAAGAGTGTCGACATGTCCCCAGTCGGCACGCGCGATGGCTACACGCGCCAGCGTCACCCAAGCCTCCACCATATCGGGGCGACGGCCGGCAACCTCGCTGGCGATGGTCGCGGCCTCGGTGAGGGAGCCGCGGCCTTGAAGCATGCGGGCCAGCCGCAGACGCGAGCGTTCATCGAGCGGATCGATCTCGATGGTCGTCTTCAGGACGTCCAAGGCCAGTTCACGCTCGCCGTTGCGCTCGTGCGCCTCGACCAGCAGCCGCAGGGCCTGAGCGTGCTGCGGCGTGCTGCGCAGGACGGAGCGCAAATCGGTGATGGCGGCGACCGGCGCCCCCTGGTCGAGTGCCAGTCCGGCCCGTACCAGCAGGGCGGCTTCATTCTGGGAGTCCGCCTTGAGCACCTCGGCAATAAGCCGGCCGGCTTCGGCCTTGTCGCCCGACAGCGCTTTGATCCGGGCAAGGCTGCTGCGCGCGGTCAGGACGGATGGGGCAGTGCCCAGCCGGTCAATCATCTCCCGCAAAACGGTTTCAGCCTGGACGGCGTCGCCCCGGCTTTCAAACAGCTCGGCCAGGGCCAATCCATAGTCGGCGACATCCGGAGCGCCCCGGATGAATTCCCGAAGCTCGGCGGCGGCGCTATCGGCCCCGCGGTATTTTGTGAGGAAACCAACCAGGAGCATCTTGAGTTCATCGTGGTCGGGAACCTTCTGGATGCCGTCGCGGATCACCCGCTCCGCCTCGTCGAGGCGGCCGCTGTCGGCGAACAGGCTCGCCAGCGCGGCGCGGTGCTCCACCGAATCCGGTGCTAGGTCGATGATCGAGCGGTAAGTGCGCTCCATCTGTTCGGTGTCCTGCTGTGCCGCGTAAATCTCGGCCTTCAGCATCAGGAGCGCGACGTTGTCCTGGTTGGCGGCGATGCCCGCCTCCAGCACCTGGATGGCTCGCGTCACGTTGCCTTGGGACATGTGCAGGCCGGTAAGAACAGAAACCGCCCCCTTGTTGCCCGGAGACAGGGAAAGCGCCCGCTCGGCATCCGCCTGCGCCTCGGTCTTGCGCTGTTGGCGCAACGCGATGGCGGCGCGAAGGGCCAGCGCGTCGACGTTTTCCGGCTGCATGCCCAGGATGGTGTTGACCTGCATCTCGGCATGCTTGAGGTCGCCGGCGGCGAAGAGGTAGTTGCCTACCTTCATCAGAGCCATGAGATTCCCTGACTCTTGCTCCGTCACCCGCAGGAAATTCGCGAAGGCTCCTTGCAGATCGCCTTCGGTTTCAGCAATCAGGCCAAGGTAATAGTAGGCCGGAGCGGCGCGAGGGTTGATCTGAAGAACATTCTTGAACTGGAGGCGAGCCTTGGTGTAATCGCCCTGTTCGAACAGTTGCGCGCCACGCTCGAAGTATTTGGCTTCACGCTCTTCGGCCCCGCCGCAGCCAACAAGCGCGGCCACCGCCAGGGCGGCCGCAAAAAAGCGTCCACTTCGGCTCATTTTGTTCTCCACATCCACTCAGAGCGCCGACGTCGCGGTTGTATGCGATTTGCAGCAAATTATAACCGTTTGTCAGCTAAATTCCGAGCAATCCGCGAAGGCCCCCCAAGCCAAGGGCGATGCATGTGGGAATGCCGACACGTCGGCTGCCGGCGGGGTCGCGTTGCAGCAACAATTCGACCACGTAGAAGTGAACGGCGACCACAACCACCATCTGGCCAAGGTCGCGACGCACGATAAGATCGGCGGGCAAATAGGGTACCGTGGCCGCCATCAGCACCACCAGAAGATCTTGCGGCGTAACCCGGAACAAGGCGCGTCGGGTGACGCGGATGCCGAGTACCAGCACGGGAACGACGACCACTACGTAGGCCCAAAGGGCGATGCTCAAGGATGAGCCGTGCGGTGCGAGGCCACCCAGCAGGTAGGCGTTCAGGCCGATGGCGACATAGGCGCAGCCGCGCGTCACGATGCGGCGTGGGTTGGGGCCAAGAAGCTGGGCGGCAGCGGCGGCGGCGGCGATGGAAAGAAGCGGCGTGGCGAGATCGGCGAGCCCCTGCTCCGGCAAAAAGGCGCCCCACCCGAGGAAAAGGCTCAGGCCGCCCGTCAGGATGGCGACGCACAGATCCGGCAGCCAGTCGAACCGGCGCAGGAGTTTGTTGCGGCGTTCGACGAACGTGCCGGCCGGCGGGTTCGGGCGCAGGCGCCAGCCCTTTGCCCTGCCGTAGGCGAGGCCGCCGATGACGGCCGCCGAAATCGCCGCGTACAGGCCGAGAATCAGAAGATCATGCTCGTAGCGCAGCATGAAGGCGCTGACCACGAGGATGGCCTGGACGATATAGACAACCGATACCGCCTCGTAATGGTGGAAGCTGAGCGCCAGGAATTTGTGGTGGATGTGGTTCTTGTCGGGCGAGAAGGGAGAGCGCCCCTCGCGCAGGCGCTGGCTCATCACCTGCAGGGTGTCCATGATCGGCAACCCCAGCAGCAGCGCCACGACCGACGGGCTGAGCACGATGTTGGCATGCTCAACGAGACGGATCGCCAGCACCGCCGCGGTGAAGCCGAGCAACTGGCTGCCGGCGTCTCCCATGAACACCACGGCAGGCCACGAATTATAGCGCAGAAAACCCAGAATGCCGCCGATCATCGCCACCGCGATCATCGGAACCGTTCCCGCGGGATCGTTGAGGCCCAGCAGGACCAGCGCCGCCAGCGACATCACTCCGCACCCGCCGGCCAGACCGTCCAGCCCGTCGAACAGGTTGACGGCGTTGGTAACGCCCAGGAGCAGGAAAAAGGTCACGGTGTGGCTGAGCCAGGGCGGGGCGGGATCGTCGCCGATCAGGGGCAGGTGTTCCAGAACCACCCCCGATGCCATCACCACGCCCACCGCCAGGAACTGGCCGGCGAACTTCCAGCGATAGTTCAAGGTGACGATGTCGTCCCAGATGCCGAACGCAAGGATGATCAGGGCGCCCGCCAGATAGCCCGACAGAAAGAAGTCCATCTCGCCCCAGGCGACCAAAGGCACGATGGCGCCGATGGCGAGCCCGATACCACCGCAACGCGGGATGATCTGGCTGTGCACCTTGCGCGCGTCCGGCAGATCGACCAGCCCCAGGCGTGGGGCGAGCCTCATCAGCGGTGGAATCACCACCACCGTCACGGACAGCGACACCATGAAGGTGAAAAGCAGGAGCATGGGGGTCCAGGGGGGAGGCGTTGCTTCCTAGGTGCCGCGACACTCAGCGCGGCAGATGGCGGGCCAGGTGCGGATAGACCGCCTTCAGGAATTCAGCAAGGCGACCATCGGCCGCCGTCTCTTCTTCACCCGGCGGGATCGGGATGGCCAGACGCACCAGTGCCCCGTCGGTTCGTTGTCGGGTCAAGGCGTCCCACAGGATATATACTTTCACGAGATACTCGTTGGTTATAGCCCGCCCGCGCTGTTCAAACCAGTAGTAGATAAGCTGACGGGCATCCCCGCGTCGGATCAGGACGCGGTTCACGGGAAACGCCATGAAATCTTCCGCCGGAGCTTGGGGGGCAAGTTGGCGAATGTCGTCGATCAGCCAACCACCGGCTGGAATGCATGCCTGTGGCGAATGCGCGGAAGCCCCCGCCCGTTGCGACGCGTAATAGGCGACGTGCAGGTTGATGAAAGCCCCCGGCTCTGGGGTGCTGTAGTTGATCATGGCGTAGTCCGTCGGCTTCAGTACCTCAAGAGTTTGTGGGGCCAGAGCCTCCGCCTTGCCTGTCCATGGGGCGATATGAAGAGGAAAGTCCGCCAGAGGCGCATGTCCCGGCGTCTTTTCCGGGCGCGCGTCGAGCAGTGCCACTCCGGCACCGGCCGCCACGATCAACAGGACCGCGGCTTTGAAGCTGGAAGGCGCCGGCCGCCGCGCGAGGGAAAGCAGTTGGGCGGGCTGCGGCACCATATCGCCAACCGGAACGAGTCGACCGCGCCGGCCGCAACGCATCAGCAACTGGATTTCGACGAGCAGGATGGCGATGCATACGACGAACACCAGCCATCCTTCGAAGAAGTGGAGCGCTCCTTCCGCCATGGCGATGCCGTGGCGGTCCACCAGGATGCCGATGACGGCGATGCGCAGCGCGTTCATGCTGATGGCGATGGGAATGGCCGACAGGAACAGGACGGCCCGTTTCCACCAGGCATCCTTCAGCAGCAGGGCGGCCAGAAAGCTGAAGCCGGTGAGCGGGAACAGGTAACGCAGACCGTTGCAGGCTTCCGCCACCTCCAGTTTGTAGATACCCAGGTCGATGACGTTGCCTTCCAGATAGACGCTGACGTCCAGGGCGCGCATGATCGTCACGCCCAGCCGGGAAGACATAAGCTGCATCTCCAGCGACAGCCCGGCCTGGAAGAAGTGGGGCAGGGGGACGGCAAACCCGAGGTACACCAGAGGCCCGATCAGCGCCGGCATGTTCCGCGTGCCGGCCGCCGCCCAGACCAGAGCGGCGATGGTAAGGATCAGACCGATCTGGGACAGGGTGTAAACAGCCGACAACTCACCCAGCGCGAGCAGCATCATGCCGCCACCGGCGAGAACGATACCCCCGGGCGAACCGCGGCCCGTGCCGGGAGGCGTAACACGGTGCAGAAGGAGGAGGGCCGACAGGATGGGGATCAGCCAGCCGTGGCTGTACTCGTCGTAACGCCAGGAATCGGCCATGGCCGCGATGGCGTGACGGAACGCGAAAGCCACCACGACGACGGCGACGAGACTGTAGATCAGCAGACCGTGACGCCGGAGAAAGCCGCTGGGAGTGGCGGATAAGCTGGCCGAGTCGGCCATGGCTTAGACCCCTTCCCCGGCGGCGTCCAGGCCGGGAGACATGCCGGCGCGGCGGTTGAGAATTTGGTTCGTCACGGTTTGGTCCTCGCCGGCGGGCATGCGGCGGAAAGCGCTGAGGCCCGAGGCTTCGCGGTCGCGGACCACGTCGAGGACGGTGGAAAGATCGATGCGCCGCAGATCCTCGGCATATCCATAGACCAGGGCCATGTCGCACAGCGAATTGATGAGACGCGGAACCCCGTGGCTGAAGAAGTAGACGCCGGTTCGGGCTTCGGCGGTGAAAAGATCGCCACTGCCCCCGGCGTTGGTCAGGCGGTGGTCGATGTAGCCGGCGGTATCCGCCGCGTCCAACGGGTCCAGATGGTAGCTGGCGGCGATGCGCTGGGCGAACTGGTGAAGTTCGGGCCGGTTGAGGGCGGTGAGCAACTCCGGTTGCCCCACGAGGATGGTGTGGAGCAGCAACTCCTTGCCGGAGTTGATGTTCGACAGCATGCGCAGCTTCTCCAGCATGTCGAGGCTGAAGTTCTGCGCCTCGTCGATGGCCAGGATGGTGCGTTTGCCGGCGGCGTATTGTTGGATGACGAACTCGACGAAGGCGTTGTAGAGGGTGGCGGGATCGTTGGCGGTGACCGGGATGTCGAAGGACTGCGTCACCCAGCCCATGGGGTCGCCAAAGGAACTGTGGACGTTGGTGATGAGGCCGATGGTGCTTTCCGGCCCCAAGGTCCTGAGGAAGTATTGCAGAAGTGTCGTCTTGCCGGAGCCGATCTCCCCCGTGATCACCGTAAACGCCGCCTGCGAGGTGATGCCGTATTCGAGCAGCCCCAGCGCCCTGCGGTGCCGGCTGCTCAGGTAAAGCACATCCGGGTCGGGCAGCAGGGAGAACGGCTTGGTCGTCAGTCCGAAGTGCTGCTCATACATAAGACGGCCTGTGGCGGCGGATGGGGAGGATCATGGATCAGGTACGGACAAACGAACGATCGGACGACTGGTTGAGAACCGTGCCAAGGACGGTCGTGTTGTCGGCCAGCAGGCCGATGGCCCGACGAACATCCTCGGCCTGGGTGGCTCCTTCCTTGATGACCAGCAGACTTGCCTCGATGTTCGGCAGGAAGGCCATCGTGTCGTCGGAGGTAAAAAGAGCGCGCGTATCATAGATGACGATGCGGTTGGGATAGCGGTTGCGCAACTCCTGCGACAAGCTCTGCATCCGCGGAGCGGCCAGCATTTCCGACGAGCTGTCGAGCGGCCGCCCCACCGGCAGCACCACCAGCCGGTCGAAACCGGGGTGGATCAGGCACTCGGCCAGAGGAACGTCATGCAGCAGATGATCGCCCAGCCCCTTCTCGGGCTTCAGGCCCAGGTAATGGTGGACCGACGGGGTGCGGAGGTCGAGGTCGACCAGCAACACCGTCTGTTTGACGTCCAGGGCGATGCTGAGCGCCAGATTGACCGCGATCAGGGTCTTGCCCTCGCCGGGATTGGCCGAAGTGATGGCGAGCGTCCGCTGGCCGCCGCGCGCCAGAAGCTGAAGCAGCTTGGTGCGCAGGATGCGAAACGCGTCAGCGCTGAGGCCGCTTCGCTCAACGGCGATCACCCGCATCTCGCGCAGCACCTCGGCGGAGGGGCGGACAACGCGGGTCTGGTTGTAGATGATCGGCTGCCCGTCTTTGGCGCGGGACGCGGCGGTCGACCTCTCGGCCGGCGCATCGGGCGGAAGCTTATCCGCCGGCGCGGGCGCGTTCGTCTCCGGCGCCGGAAGGGGCGCGCCGTTCCCGCTCTCGCCGGCCAGCCGCGCTTCCCGCTGTTCCCGAGCCTTTCGTAGGGCTTTCTCAAGCTTGTCCATGGCGTTTTCCGTGGGCGCGGCGGTGGCTGGCTATTGCAGGCCGAGTTTGCGCATGATCATGAACTGTACGACATCCAGGGGGATGACGTATTGATCGACGATGATCAGGCCGATGATGATGGCGGCGACGGTGACCGCTGCGGCGATCATCATCTTGCGCCGTCTTCTGGTGATCTCGCTGGGGCACTTGATGTAGGGAATGGTGGCGAGCGGCAGCTCTCCCGCGATGTCGTAGATCCGGCGCGAGCTGTGGATGGCTTGGCTCATCGCTTCCGCGGCGATCACCGAACCCAGGCCGCCGCCGAAGGCCAACATGAAGCCCAGGGCCACGATCAGCCCGCGCTTGGGCTTGACCGGCTTGGCCGGCAGATCCGGAGGCTCGATCAGATTGAAGCGTTCCGCCTTGCGGTCGCGCTCCATCGCCTGGCCCAGTTCCGCCTCCATCGTCTTGGCCTTGAGATCCTTGTAGTGCGCGGCCGCGTTGTCGTGATCCCGCATCAGGGCCAGGTACTCCAGCTCCACTGTCGGTGTCGCGACAACCCGCTCGCGATAGAAGGCAAGCTGTTGGCGCACCGTATCCCGTTGGGTCAGGACGGTCTGGTATTCGGCTTCGATGCCGTCAAGCTGGCCCTTGAGCTGAAGATAGGCCGGGTTGTTGATGTTCTCGGAGCGCGCCTTCGCACGGCCGGCGCGCGAGCGCAACTGGCCCTCCAACTGGGTGATCTGACGGCGCAGGCGGGGCAGGTCGGGGTGTTCCGGCCCCAGCCTCTGTTCCGACTTGGCGAGTTCGTTCCGCAGGTCGTCCAACTGCTGGGCGGTGGCCAGGGCGATGTCGTCACCACCGGCGATAGCCCGCAAGGCCTCGATTTCGCGCTTGGCTTTGTTCACGTCAGGATGATCGGGGCCGTAGCGGGCCTTCAGGCTGACGTACTCCATTTCCAGAATCTTCAGCTGGGTGGCCGGGCTGGCGACCATGCGCCCGCCCACCACGGCCGGGGCTGAAGGATCGACCTGGGCAAGCTGGGCGCGCAGGGCCGTTCGCCGCTGCTCGATAAGCTGGAGTTGCCGGGTCAGCTCGGTGAGGTCGCGCTCGTTGCGCTCCACGAGTTGCTGGTTGAAGCTGAGGTCTTCGGGGAGGGCGCCGGCATTGCGGGCCTTGAACTCGGCAATTTTTTCTTCCTGCTCGCGCATGGTGTCTTCCAGGCGCTTCAGCTCGGCACTCAGGAATCCGATCGCCTGTGAACTTCTTTCGCGGCGTTCCTTCAGGTTCTCGTTGAGGAAACGCGACACCAGTTCGTTGGTGATACGTTGCGCCATTACCGGGTTGCCGTATTCAAAGCTCAGCATGAACCCGATGGACATCTGAATGGGTCGGCCGGTCAGCCGGTCGTTGACCTCGGCCGTGACCGGAGTGATCTTGATGGCGGTGCGCATGCGATCGACGGTTTCGGCGCTCGACGACGGCTTTTCATTCGGTTTGGTGTAAAGGCCGAACTGTTTGATCATGTCCGCAAGATCGGGGGCGGACATGATCTTCTGCTGGATCATCTGCATGCGCTGCTCGGCCATCGACGAGGCGGACGAGCGGACCAGTTCCTTGGGAACGTCCGGTTCCTCGATCAGCACGGTGGCGGTCGAGCGGTAAACCGGCGGCAGGATGGCGGCCACGAAGACGGTCAAGGAAAAAACCAGGACAAACGGCACCAGGAGCTGCCATTTACGGCGTCTCAGGATGTTCAGAATGTCGTGCAGGCTGACGCCGTTCATTGTCGTTCCTGGTGCTTCGTCAACGTTCCACGGTCATGGCATCGCTTCCCATCATAATCCAGACGTCCAGGGCAGAGGCTGCCAACTGAGTGACACCAGCAGCGCGTCGGAAACCCGTGGCTCATCGTCGAAGCCGTACATCTGCCAGCGGTGCCGGAATGAGGAACTGAATTCGATCTCCTCGGTCCACCGATAGCGCAGAGTGGGCATCAGATCGAGGTAGCGACGGGAATCATCGCGCCCGGCGCTGCCCGCGCTTTCTTCCATGTACCGCGCGACCAGGGAAAGGGTGGTGCGTTCGTCCAATCTTTCGCTGGTGCTCAGGCGCCAGTCGTCGCGGGTGCGCAGGTCGCCCAGGCCGGTCGGGTCCACCGAGCGGGCGTAGGACGCCTCGTAGGTCCCGGTCAACGTCTTGTAGGCAAGGCCGAGATCGGCAAGCCAGTTGGTTTCGCCGCGTGTCTGGCCTCGCGCCACGCTGTCGCTCCAGCGCATCCCCACGCCCGAGCGCAGGGTCAGGCGCTGGTTCAGGTAACGGGTGAAGGTCAGCACCCCGCCATAGCCGTCGCTCATGTGCGAGCCCGAGCGGCTTTCGAAATGATCGTAAAGGGCGCTGGCTTGAATGGTGTCGCGCGGACTCAGGCGGTGTTCAAGGCCCGGCTGGGCGGTCTGGCGCGTGTAGCCGGTGAGCGTCGGGTTGTCGTAGTCCAGTTGGAGGTGGCTGGCGGTGAGAATAAGCCGATTGCGCTGGGTCAGATCGCGCACCCAGGTCGGCGTGAGCGACAGCAGGGTCTGGCGCGCGCTGGGGGCGAGCCGGCCCGTGTCGGCGGCTTCCGCCGCCGAGGTCGCCTGGTTGTCAAGCCCGGCCTCCAGCCGGACGACATCGCGCGGACCGCGGCGCTCGATCCGGGCGGTGAGGTGGTTGTCGGTCCGGTTGAGCGCCTGGTCATCCGCGAAGCGCGCGATGTCGGCGCGTTCGCGCACGCTGATGGTGGTCTTCTCTCCGGCAAGTTTGATGTCAACCGTCGGCGAGGAAACCGAACCCATGGTGGCGTTCGGGTGATCCTTGGACAGCAGGGCGTTGCTGTCCTGCTCCACCCGTTGGGTCAAGGACACCTTGAAGCTCAGTTCCTTGGCGGCGATGCCGCCAGCCGCCAGCGCGAGGCCGCATCCGGCGGCAGCGGCAAGCGCGCGGATGGCGACGGCGGGAGGCGATGGCTGCGACCCGACCGCGTCACCGTCAAAACAAGCCGTCACTGGGGACCACCACGACATCGCCGGGCGTCAGGGGGATATTCTGTTCGAGGCCGGTTCCTCTCTTGACGTCGCCGTACCGGAACGGCAGGGCGGTTTCCGTGTCGCCCTGGCGGCGTAAAACCTTGATGGCATTCTCGCTGGCATAGGGGGTCAACCCGCCCGCCAGAGTAAGCGCCTGCATGATGCTGACACGCCCGACGACCGGAAATTCGCCGGGGCGGTTGACCTGTCCCAGAACGTAAACCCTGTTGCCGACGGCGCTCTTGACCGCCACGCTGACTTCGGCGTCGGGGATATAGGGTTGAAGCTGCCGGCGAAGGTTTTCCCGTACCTGGGCCACAGTCAATCCACGGGCGGTGAACTGCCCCGCCAGAGGGAATGAAATGGTTCCATCGGGCAGGACGAGAACCTCACGGTGAAGGCCGTCCTCTTTCCAGACGGAAATGTCGAGCACGTCGCCGGGGTTGAGCGTGTACTGGTACTCCCCTGCCGCAACCGTCGCCGGAACCAGCAGGGCCACCAACAGCAGCAGCCTTGTCATCAACGCTCTCAATGGAAACCACTCGGCTGCGGGTTTGAGGCAGGCACGGGGCGCTGCTTATGACTCGATATCTCGGTGCGCATGTTCTCGCCGACGCTGACTGGTCCAACAACAATAAACGATCGATGGAGCGTTTTCAACAAAGTGAGATAAGTTAGCGGCAAAATCGGGACGCTAAGGCCGATGCCGTGCCGATGACAAAATGGTTGATCTGTAAAAGCGTATAGTTTGGCAGGCCCTAAGGAGGCAAGGTCTGGTGAATGGATGATCCTGCACCGGGAAGCCTTGCGCCAATACCGTGTCATCCCCCCTGCAATACGCCGATGACGCCGGTTAATCGAGAGCAGGGTTGAGGTTTCCTCAGTCGCCTGAGTGTGCGGTAGGGAACGGCGACTCGGCGCAAATCGCGTTTCTCCGGCACGCCGAAGCGATTGATGGCGCTCCCAAAAAGTGTGCTGTGTATGGCCATATAACGCAAACGTTGCCAAATGGGAAATATGATTTCAAATATAATCGAATTTTAGGAAAAACACCCACCGATATAGTAAGGCAGCTAGGCAAATTTGGCATGTTTTTTATACAAGTGTGTTCACCTAACATATGGCGTGGCGGGGGCGTGGTTTGACGATCCCCCGATCCTCCGGCGCAATGCCCGGGGGGGTACAGGTGGAGTAAGGCGATGTTGAAGCTGGAAATGCGATCGTTCGTCGGCTTGGTGCCGCGCGTTTTGGCTGTCATGCTGTTGATGGCGTTTCCGGGCGTGGGAGCCCAGGCGGCAACGATCAATCTGTCGGATTCCTCCACGCCGTCAACGGCGCTCCGTGTCGGAGATTCAGGCTCGCTGGTTCACTCGTCTCTGGGGAAGGGCTCCTTCTCCCAGACTTTCGCCTTTCAACTGGCACAGCCGGCGCAAATCAATTTCAACGCGCAGGCCCTGTTCCCCAGTTTCAGCAAATTCTCGGTTTCCCTGGAGGGGAGGTCGGGCAACAAATGGGTGAGCGTTGCGAGCGCTGGGGGCGGCGCGGCCGGCGCCAACGATGTGTTCACCCTCAACTACGCGGCCCAGACGCCGCTGTCGGCCTACCGGCTGGTCGTTTCGGGCAACCAGAAGAGCGGCACGGGTATGGGGTACTCGGGGTCGTATCAGGTGTCGCCCGTGCCGCTTCCGCCGGCGGTGATCCTGTTCGCCACGGGTCTGGTCGGTTTGTGGATTTTGCGGCGCAAGCCCCAGAGGGTGGCGGGCACCTGATCGGTTCGGGCGTCTTTACAGCACGCGCAGGAAGGAGTGGCGCAACGTTCGGGCACCCGCTGTCGCCTCATCCGCCTGGACCAGCAGCCGGTCACGGTCTTTCGGCAGGATGCCGGCGACGGCAGGCCGTTCGACGCGTGATTCAAGCGGAAAATCACCGGGGCGGTGTTGACGAGATCGCGATGATGAAACCGGGTGCCGGTGTGGTCAAGCGGCCATGATGGACCAAGCTCGGGAAATCCGCCGACTCCGGGTCCGACATGGCCTTCTCTGTGTTTTCCATCCGTGGAGTGATCGGGAGAAACCATGGACCCACAAGCCGAAGCACGGCGGGAAGTCGGGCTGGAGATCGAGCAACTGGCCGAGGAATTCGAAAAGAGCGACGAGGCCGCGTTCTTGCGAACCCGCGTCGCCTGCTGGGGCGTCGTCGCGGTCGTCACCGTCGTTATCGCCGTCCTGCTGGTCGGTGGCGGCGATTGGCGATACCTCGTGGCCATTTGGGTGGCCATCATCGGCCTCACCTGGGCCGGTTACGGACTCTCCAGTCGCCGTCAGCGCCAACAAACCGCCCGTCTCCGCGCTCTGGCCGTTCGGTGGTTGAGCGGAGAGCCCCTTTAAGTCTGTCCGAGACGATGCTCGACGCTATCGGGGACCTTCACGTCACACCGTCGTCATGGCCGGACTTGATCCGGCCCGGCGTGGAGGCGCGGGGCAAGCCCGCGCGGGACGACATAAAGCCACTTCGTGATACGGCGTTGATTGTCCCCGGACAGGCTCTAAGGCAATTTTTCAACGGACTCTGACCGGACAACTGCCAATTTATGCATACAAGCCGGAGATGCGATGCAATCAATCGCGACAATAGGGCTTGCGCGCATGCAGGCGCGCGGTGATATGCTCCGTTGACGTGGATTGACGTCGCCTCGGCAGGTTGGTGAGGATTTAAATGCGGCCGGAACAAACCCCTTGGATTCCTGAGATAGGGGACCGGAGCAAACCTGTCTACCTCGCCATCGCCGACGCCATCGCCGACGATGTCCGCGCGGGGCGGCTGGCTCCCGGCCAACGGCTGCCGCCGCAACGGCTGCTGGCCGAGCGGATGGGCCTCGACTTCACTACCGTGAGTCGCGCGTACGGCGAGGCGCGCCGCCGTGGGTTGGTGGATGCGCGGGTGGGCCAGGGTACTTTCGTCCGCCCCCCTTCCGCTCCGTGCCGTCCGCCCGATCGCGGTCTTCCGGTTTCAGCCGGGCTCATCGACATGACGATGAACCAGCCGCCGCTGCCGGATGGCCAGGAACTTCTGGAGCGGCTTCGGCAGGGGATGGCCGCGGTCGTCACCGACATGGGGCTGCGGGGGATTTTGCACTATCCCGAAGCCGGCGACCTGAGCGAGGACCGCTCGGCGGGGACGCTGTGGCTTCGCCGCCGCCTGCCGGACATGGCCGTCGAACGCATCCTGGTTTGTCCGGGGACTCAAGGCTCTCTGCTGGCGTTGCTGACCGCGCTGGCCCGCCCGGGCGACACCGTCTGCGCCGAGGCGCTGACCTATCCGGGCTTCAAGGCCGTTGCGACGCAGCTTGGGCTCAAGATCGTCGGCGTTCCAATGGACGCGGATGGACTCGATCCCGACGCGCTGCGGGCCATCCTGGCCGCCCATCGGCCGAAGGCGCTCTATTGCATGCCGACGCTTCACAACCCGACCACGGCGACGATGCCGCCGGAGCGTCGACGGGCGGTGGTGGCGGCGGCGCGCGACCATAACGTCCCGATCATCGAGGACGACATCTACGGACTTCTGGCGGAGGACGCGGCGCCCCCCCTTGCCGCGCTGGCGCCGGAGATCACCTATCATATCGCCGGCCTTGCCAAGAGCGTGTCGCCCATGCTGCGCGTGGCCTACGTCGTGGCGCCGGACGCGCGGCAAGCCCTGCGGCTGGCGGCGGCGCAACGGGCCACCATGCTGATGGCCTCGCCGTTGTCCGCCGCCATAGCCCGGCGGTGGATCGCCGATGGTACCGCCGAGGCGGTGCTGGCCGCTGTCCGCGACGAGGCCGTGGCGCGCCGGGCCTTGGCGGATTCCATCCTTCCGGTGGGAAGTTTCGCGGCCAAGCGTGAGGCATTCCATCTCTGGCTGCATCTGCCGGAAGCCTGGACGCGCGGCGAATTTGCCACCCACCTGCGCACGCGTGGCATCGCCGCGGTGGTCAGCGACACCTTCGCGACCACCGCGGAAGCCCCCGAGGCGCTGCGGATTTGCCTGGGCGCCGCCGCCGACCGCCAAGAAACCCGTCGCGTCCTTGATATCCTTGCCGAAGCCCTCGACCAATCCCCGGCGCTGGCCGCGGTGGTGATCTGATACCAAAGGCGGTTGCATTGGGCCGCGTCCCTTACAATCCATTCAATGGCGCTTGATGCCAAATTATTGATGGCATACAATGTGCGGCACGGCAGAAAAGGGCCAAGCGCTTTCCATCATCCAGAGTTCGGGGAGTGGCCCTCCTCATACTTTCCGCTCAGCAAGGCATACCATGGAAAAACCGTCCGGTCCTCACGGTCCAGCCACAGCATCCGCTCCGCCCTCCCTCTACGCGGCGCACAAGAAAATCCATCCCAAGGCGGTCAGCGGTTATTATCGCCGCGTCAAGTGGATCGCGCTCGTCGTGTTGCTGGCGATCTACTACGTTCTGCCCTGGATTCGCTGGGATCGTGGCCCCGGTGTTCCCGATCAGGCGGTGCTGTTCGACCTGGAGAACCAGCGTTTCTACATGTTCGCCATCGAACTCTGGCCACAGCAAATCTATTACTTTACCGGCGCGCTGATCCTTGGGGCGGTCGGGCTGTTTCTGGCCACCGCGCTCGCCGGCCGCGTCTGGTGCGGTTACGCCTGCCCACAAACCGTGTGGACCGACCTGTTCGTCCTGGTCGAGGGATGGATCGAGGGCGACCGGGGCGCGCGCATCCGGCTCGACAGCGGCCGGCGCACCCCCGCCTGGTTTCTCAAGAAAACGGTCAAGCACGCGGCCTGGCTGCTGATCGGGCTGGCGACCGGCGG
>DASPMK010000412.1:0-3650 GCA_035627075.1 Azospirillaceae bacterium | reverse complement strand
AAGCCCAGCCTTTCACGCAAGTCGTTCAGCAGCGTCTGCTTGGTTGCGGCGCCTGTATCGAAAGCCCGCCAGTACCCCTGGATCTCCCCGACCTTCCAGCCGCTGTAAAGGCTGGAGGCCAGCCCCACCACCAGCATCAGCACCATCAGGCCGGAGATGATGACGCCGACGATCTTGATGCGGACATTGTTGATGAACCACAGGGCGCCAACCACCGCCTGCCCCAGCCAGTTGAAGTCGCCAGGACCATCATCCTTCTCGGTCCACACGGTGATAGCCTGCATCGATCCGGTCTCCGAACGGGTACACCGCGCCTTCCTCGTTTGTTCAGAGGAAGGTGCTCCAGAGAAGTTTAGGTAAATCTCATGTATGTCGGGCTGGCTGTAAACTGGGGGAAATTACCCATTTTTCGCCGCCCGCGCATGCTCCCGTACGCCGGGTCACAGTGGAGCGAGCAGTCCTTGCCGTAACGCGAAGCCAGCCAGCTCGGCCGCGGTGGTGGCGCCCAGCTTACGCATCAGGCTGGCGCGGTGCTTTTCCACGGTCTTGGCGCTGATCGCCAGTTGCTCGCCGATTTCGCGGTTGCGAAAGCCTTCGGCGACCAGCTTCAGGACCTGCCGCTCGCGCCGGGACAGTCCTCCCTGCCAGGGACCCTGCGGCACTGTGCCTCGGTGCAACGCTTCCTGCAACGCGGTGGACAGCGAGGCGTCGACGTAGCGATCGCCCCTCCGCAGTGCCCGGATGGCCGCTATCAACGCCCAGCGGTCGGCGGTTTTCACCAGTATGCCGTCGGCCCCGGCGGCCAACGCCTCGACCAGCGGCACTTCCGCCTGGCTGGCGGTGAGCACCAGGATGCGGGTGTCGGGAAGGCGCTTCTTGATGGCGGCGATTGCCTCGGCACCGCTCATGCGCGGCATGGCAAGATCCATCAGCACGATGTCGGGACGCAACCGCATCGCCAATCGCAGGCAGGAGATGCCGTCTTCCACCTCGGCCACCACCGTCAACTCCGGCTCGGCGGCCAGCAGCATGCGGATGCCATGGCGGACCAGGACGTGATCCTCGGCGATCAGGATGCGCGTCAGCGGTTCGGCCTCCGGCTCCGGCTCGGTGGAGGAGATCCGTGCCGGGGTTCCCCGCGACACGGTCCAGGCGTCCTCCAGTCCCGCCAGCATGGCGGAAAGATCGTTCAGCAGGGGTGTCGCCCGCGCCTCGTCATCGGCGCGAACCGCCCGTTCCAGGTGCTGGAGGTGGCGGGTCAGCCGGTCCAACCCGAAAATCATGGCATGGCCCTTGATCTGGTGAACCAGCCGCTGGACCGTTTCCCGGCTGCCCTTGTCCAGCGCCTTGTGCAGCCGTGCAATATCGGCCTGGGCGTGGATGAGGAAGTCGCCCAGGTCCAGCGGTCGGGCCTGAGCCGGTTGGTGAAAGGCGGGGCCGAGTCCCACGCCCAGTTGCTCGTTCAGCACCTTCAGCAGGGTGCGGCGCTTGACCGGCTTCAGCAACACCTGGGTGCAACCGGCTTCCAGCGCCGCTTCGCGGGTTTCACGGAAGGCGCCGGCTGTCAGCGCCACGATGGGCACGGGCGGCTGGTTCCGCTCCGCCTCGGCCCGGCGGATTGCGCGGGCGGCATCACAGCCGTCCATCTCCGGCATCTGGATGTCCATGATGACAAGGTCATAGCGCTGGCCCGTCGTCATGGCCAACGCCTGTCGGCCATCGCCTGCGATGTCGAGACGCACGGGCAGCCCATCCAGGAATTCCGTAACGACCCGCTGGTTGATCAGAGAATCGTCGGCCAGGAGAATACGGACGACACCGCTCCGACACACCGGCTGGGGTCCCTCGGCAACCAGATCGGCCGGCACTTCCGGCAGGGCTTCCAAAGGAGAAAGCGCGACGGTGAAGGAGAGGCGGGCACCGCCGCCGGGCACGCCCTGCGCCCAGATCCGCCCGCCCATCAGCCCGACCAGCCGCTTGCAGATCGCCAGCCCCAGACCGATGCCGCCATGGCGGCGGGTATCGGAGGAATCGGCCTGGATGAACGGCTCGAAGATGGCGTCGAGCTGATCGGGCGGGATGCCGCGCCCGGTATCGGTGACCGAGAACCGCACCTCCGGCGACCCGTCCTGGGTATCGGGGGCAGGGCATACCTCCACCAGGATAGTGCCGGATTCAGTGAATTTCAGCGCGTTGGACAGAAGATTGATGAGGATTTGGCGCAATCGGACCGCATCGCCCCGGCAGTAGCGCGGGGTTTCCGGCGCGATCACCGCGCCAAGGCCCAGGCCCTTTTCGGCGGCGCGGCTGGAGAACAGGTTGACGGCGGCCTGGACCACCCGCACCAACTCGAACGCCACCTCGTCCAGCACGATCTCCTGGGCGTCGGCCTTGGAAAACTCCAGGATGTCGTTCAGCAGTTCCGACAGATGCTCACCGGCCTCGTTCAGGATATCGACATAGAGCTTCTGCTTGCCGACAAGCCCGGATTCCCGCAACATCTCGGTCATGCCCAACACGGCGTTCAAAGGCGTGCGGATTTCGTGGCTCATCATGGCCAAGAAGGTGGACTTGGCCTGATTGGCGTTTTCGGCGCAGCGTCTTTCGCGGCGCTCGCGCTCCACCGCCTCGCGCAGGGGTGTCAGGTCGGTGGCGAAGACGAAACCATACTGCGGTTGCCCGTCATCGTCGAACAAGGTGGTGGTGTTGAGTCCGAGATGGGCCAGCGTGCCGTCCTTGCGCCGGCCCATCACCTCGTACCGCCGGCTGGCTGTTTCCGACCGCGCCACCTCCTGCTTGCGGCTGATCAGCGCCTGGCTGGAGGGAACGAGGAAGTCCTGCGGCCGTCGGCCCAGGAGTTCTTCCAGGGTGTGGCCGGTGATCTCCTGGAAGGCGGCGTTGGCGTCCACGACCTCGTTGGTCAGGGCGTCGGCAAGAGCGTAGCCGACCGGCGTGTGAGCCAGGATGTGCCGCAGGTGGCGTTCGCTCAGCAGGTCGGCCGGGTGGTGGAGGGGCGCGTCGCCCCCGTCGCGAACCGGACTGGCGGCATCCAGCACGCGCACGGTTTCCACGAAGCCGCCGTCCGGCAGGGGGCGCCGGATGAGGCGCAGCCGACGTCCATCCGCCGCTATGTCGGTCAGGTTGGCCGACGCATCGCGGCCATGGCTCCAAAGCCAGTGATCGACCTCAGCGTCGAGGTCGCGGGGCAGGGTGGCGCGTCGTTGCAGTCGGGCGCGGATTACCTCGGCAAGAGGTTGCCCGGCAATCGGGATATCGTCGGGCAGGCCATAGATGCGGCGATATGAATCGCTAAAATACTTAACGATTAGAGAGCTATCGGCAGTGATGAATCCGTCGCAGATCGATGCCAAGGCAAAGCGAAGAGCGCTGGTTTCTCTCGACAGGTTGTCCGTCGCGTCCATGGCCACCACATTTTTTTATGTTGTTCTGGCCGTTTGAAGCTTCGGAGTGTGCTGTCCCTAGGCTTGCAAGTCAATGATCGGAGGTGCTCGGCCAGGGCTCCGAACTCAGGTTAACGACAGTTTACGGCTTGCGCTGGGCGTGGCTCTCTGCATCGCCCTGATTCGGAGAAGCCCTGATGCCCGAGCCTGCGTCGGTTTTTGGCGAGAAGTCCCGCCTTCGTGCCCTGC
>DASPMK010000411.1:0-4832 GCA_035627075.1 Azospirillaceae bacterium | reverse complement strand
TCCTGGCGCTTGGCGACCGGCGTATAGCGCGGCCCCTTGGCGCGCGCCACCGGCTGGGGCAGGTCCTGGGCCAGCATGCGCAGCTTGGCGTTGGGGACCTTCTCGCAGCGTTCGATCTCACCCTTGGTCAACTGGCCATTGGCGATGGGGTCGAGCCCGACCATGCCGACCGCCACCTCGCCGTCGGCGATCGCCTGAACCTCCAGCGAGTGCATCCCGCAGAATTCGGCAATCTGCTCGAAGGTCAACGCGGTGTTCTCGACCAGCCAGACAGCGGTGGCTTTCGGCATCAACGGCAGCGCCATACTTCCTCCTCAACGTAACCTGATCTTTGGAACCGGCGCCCGGCAAACGGCGTCCCGGCCCTTCTCGACATTCGAACTTTTTGGAATTCCCGTCTCTCATATAAGGGCCAGGGGGCGATACTTTAAGCGAAATCGCGCATTAGCCGGCTGGCGAATTGCCGCTACCGCCCGACCGACCAACCTTCAACGTCTAACAGTATCGCGGTTCCTTCCGCAAACGTTCCACATCAACAACGAAGACCATCCAGGGGAGGTAAGGCCATGCGCACCGGTATCCGTGCCCACCCGGAAGCGCTGTTCGCCGCAATGGCGTTCAGCGCGGTGCTCAGTCTGGCGTCGGCGACGGCATTCCCCGCCACCGCCCAGCAGCAGACGCTGGAAAGCATCACCATCATCGCGCCGGCCAGCCCCGGCGGCGGCTGGGACCAGACCGCCCGCGCGATGCAGGAGGTGCTCCAACAGGAGAATATCGCCCGCACCGTCCAGGTCCAGAACATTTCCGGTGCCGGTGGCACTATCGGCTTGGCCCAGTTCGTCACCCAGAGGAAGGGGGATGCCAAGTCCCTGCTTGTCGGCGGGCTGGTGATGGTTGGAGCCATCCAGACCAACCAGTCGCCGGTGACGCTCGATCAGGTGACACCGATCGCCCGGCTGACCGGGGAATACGAAGTGGTGGTGGTGCCCGCCTCCTCCGACGTGCGCACCATGGACGATCTGGTCCAGCGGCTCAAGGCCGATCCCCGGGCGGTATCGTGGGCCGGCGGCTCGGCCGGTGGCACCGACCACATGCTCGTCGGCCTGATCGCCCAGGCCGCCGGCGTTCAACCGGCACAGGTCAACTACATCCCCTACTCCGGCGGCGGCGAGGCGCTGGCGTCACTGCTCGGCGGCCATGTGAGCGCGGGTGTCAGCAGCTACGGCGAGTTCGCCGGCCAGATCGCCGCCGGCCAGCTTCGAGCGCTGGCACTGTCGGCGCCGCAGCGGGTGGCGGGGATCGACGTCCCCACCCTGGTGGAACAGGGCATCAACGTCGAACTGACCAACTGGCGCGGCGTGTTCGCCCCGCCGGGGCTTCAGGACCAGTCGCGTCAGGCGTTGGCGGCAGCCATCGACCGCATGGTCAAGAGCGAATCCTGGCAAGCCACCCTGCGCCAGCGCGACTGGATCGACCTCTACCAGCCGCCCCAGGAGTTCGCCGGATTCCTCGCCGCCGACCGCCAGCGGGTTGAAACGGTGCTGGAGGACATCGGCTTGGTCCAGGCGACGGGGCAGACCCGGTGAACCGGGGTCCCGTCCGTTGGGGGACGGCGGCGTACGGCTTGTTCGTGCTGCTGCTGGGGGTGTTCGTGGCGGTGGAAACCG
The DNA here is from genome assembly GCA_035627075.1 of Azospirillaceae bacterium. GTDB lineage: Bacteria > Pseudomonadota > Alphaproteobacteria > Azospirillales > Azospirillaceae > DASPMK01. The sequence continues at coordinate 3,165 of DASPMK010000411.1, read as the reverse complement.
CCCGGCTTTCGGTCGGACCGGCCTACGCCGCCATCGGCCCGCGGCTGTTCCCCGCCCTGGTGGCAACCGGGCTGATTCTGGCCGGACTCGGCGTGCTGGTCATGGTGCTCAGGTCCAGGCACCACCCCGCCCCAACCCCGCCACCCCGGCTCGATCGGCGGCCGCTTGTCCTGATCACGATGGGATTGGCTTTGCAGATGCTGCTGCTGGAACAGTTGGGCTTCGTGCTCGCCTCCGCCATCCTGTTCTTCGTCACCACCCAGGCGTTCGGCGGCAATCATTGGCTGCGTGGCATCCTCGCGGCGCTGCTCCTGCCGCTGCTGATCCACATCGCCTTCACGCGCGGCCTGGGCTTGCCCCTGCCGGCCGGACTTCTCAGCCCGCTTCTGTAAGGCACACCATATGCTCTCCCTTTTCGGGCATCCAGCCTCGGAATTCAATTACGTTGATATATAACTGTTGACGGCAATTACAAAAAGTTTATTTATCGTGCAGCATAGAGTCGTTTCAAGCACGTCATGGTGGAACGTGATGCAAAAAGCGGTTCACCAACCAATGATTGTATGGAGGACGGCCGACCGAGCCCCCTCCCATCAGGAAGAGGGGCGACGGCAGCCATGACTACCAAGTCATGGCCGGAAAAGTCGTCCTGCACGCCAACTGCCGGCTTAACGCTTTCCAGAGGCCGTCCATGTTTTCTTTTTTCCGAAAGATGTCCATTACTCACAAGATTGTCGCGTTCAACGTCCTGGGCGCGCTCTTCAGCACCATTGCCATCGTGGCCTTGGTCTTGGGGATCGTGGAGGACAGCCTGGAAGGTCAGGTGGTCGAGCGGCAGAAGGTCAACATGCGGGTCTTGCAGGAGATCCTGCGAGAAAAGGGCGGCGGCGGCCCACAGATCGCCGACGGCAAGCTGGCCTGGGGCAAATACACGGTCGACGATAACCACGAGGTGGTCGACCGCCTGAAGGAGGTGATGGGCATCGGCGCCAGCATCTTCAAGGGCGAGGTGCGCATCTCTACCAACGTGGTGACCACCGATGGCAAGCGCGGCACCGGCACCAAGCTGGCCCAGGGGCCGATCTACGACATGGTGCTGCGGGACGGCAAGCCGTACTTCGGCGAGGCCGACGTGATCGGAACGCGCTATCTCGTCGCCTACGAAGCCATCAAGGACAGCTCCGGCAAGGTGATCGGCGCCGTGGTGACCGGCATGCCGAAATCCACGTTCTTCGTCATGCTGGACAACATCCGCTGGCCGGTGATCGGCGCGTCGATATTCGTCAGCGTGATGATCTGCATCGGCCTGTACCTCGTGACCAAGGCGCAGATGTCGGCGCTGGGCCGGCTCACCGCGTCGATGGCGGGATTGACGCGCCGCGACTACTCGGCCCGCATCCCCGACACTGGCCGCCAGGACGAAATCGGCGCCATGGCCAAGGCGGTCGAAGGCTTCAAGGAGTCCCTCATTCAGGGCGAGGATCTGGGCCGCCAGCAGAAGGCCGCCCAGGAGGAGAAGGAACGCCAGCGCATCGTCATGGATACCGCCACCCGCGACTTCGCCGGCAAGATCGAATCGGTGGTCAGCACGGTGTCCGCCGCCGCCTCGCAGCTACGCTCCTCGGCCGAGCGCATGACGGGGGCGGCCGACCAGACGCTCACCAAGGCGTCGTCGGTGGCGGCGGCGTCGGATCAGGCGTCGGTCAACGTCCAGACCGTGGCGTCGGCCGCCGAGGAATTGTCGGCCTCCATCAGTGAAATCAGCCGCCGTGTCTCAAACGCCTCCAACGTCGCCGGCCGCGCCGTGCATGAGGCCGAGGAAACCAACGTCATGGTGAAGGGGCTGGCCGAGGCTGCCGGCCGCATCGGCGAGGTGGTTGAGCTCATCAACTCCATCGCCAGCCAGACCAATCTTTTGGCGCTCAACGCCACCATCGAGGCCGCCCGCGCGGGCGAAGCCGGCAAGGGCTTCGCCGTCGTGGCGTCGGAAGTCAAGAACCTCGCCAACCAGACCGCCAAGGCCACCGAGGACATCCAGGCCCAGGTTCAAGCCATCCAGCAGGAAACCGACAAGGCGGTGGGCGCCATCTCCGGTATCGCCCAGACCATCTCCACCATTTCCTCGATCACCAGCGAGGTGGAGGCGGCGGTGGAGCAGCAAGGTGCCGCCACGCAGGAGATCGCCCGCAACGTCCAGCAGGCGTCGGCCGGCACCAGCGAAGTCACCCATGCCATCGGGAGCGTGACCGAAGCGGCCAGTGAAACCGGGCGCAACGCCGGGGATTTGCTGAACTCGGCCAGCGACCTCACCCGCCAGTCGGAAGCTCTGCGCAACGAGGTAAACTCCTTCATCTCGCGCATCCGAGCGGCCTGATCGGCGCCCTTCCGACGACACCCCGAACCGACACCACCTCCCGCCCGTTATCCGGGCGGGAGGTTCCTTTTCATGGATACGCTCACGGCACTTGGCCACGGCTTTGCCGTGGCGCTCACCCCCATCAACCTGTTCTGGGCGCTGGTCGGCGTCACCCTGGGCACGGCGGTAGGGGTGTTGCCGGGCATCGGGCCGGCGCTCACCGTGGCGCTCCTGCTGCCCGTCACGTTCAACCTCGATCCCACCGCCGCCTTCATCATGTTTGCCGGCATCTATTACGGCGGGATGTACGGCGGTTCGACCACTTCGATCCTGCTCAACACGCCGGGCGAGTCGGCGACCATCGTCACCGCGCTGGAAGGTCACCAGATGGCCCGGCAAGGGCGCGGCGGCGCGGCGTTGGCCACCGCCGCCATCGGCTCCTTCGTCGCCGGCACGCTGGCCACCCTGGCGCTCACCTTCGTGGCGCCGGCGATGGTCCGGGTGGCGCTGCGCTTCGGCCCGGCCGAATATTTCTCCCTGATGGTCCTGGCCTTCACCACGGTGACGACGGTGCTGGGCGCCTCGGTGGCGCGCGGGTTGTCGGCCCTGTTCGTCGGCTTGGGCTTGGGGCTGGTGGGCATCGACCTGCAGACCGGGCAGGCCCGCTTCACCCTGGGCGTGCCGGAACTCCTCGACGGCATCGATGTGGTGGTGGTGGCGGTGGGGCTGTTCGCGGTGGGCGAAACCTTCTACATGGCCGCCCGCCACCGCTATGAAACCGAGGAAATCCTGCCGGTAAAGGGCTCGGT
>DASPMK010000410.1:0-3397 GCA_035627075.1 Azospirillaceae bacterium | reverse complement strand
CGGGCGGCGGCGGCGGCGGCGGCGGCTTGGCGCGATGCCTGTTCGGCGGCGGCGCTCATGGTGGAGGCCGTGGAACTCAACTGCTGGGCGGTCGAGGCAATGTGGATGACCACGTCGCCGACGCGACCCTCGAAATCGTCGGCCAGCCGCAGCATGGCCTGTCGGCGTTCGGCGGCGTGGCGCTCCTCCTGCGCCTTCTGTTCCGCTTGCAGATGCCGACGTTCGGCGACGTTGTCCTTGAAGGTGGCCAGCGCCGCCGCCATCTCGCCCATCTCGTCCCGCGAGCCCAGCGCCGGCACATCGGTGTTCAGGTCACCCGCCGCCACCTGGGTCATGGCGTGGGTCATGTCGCCCAGCGGGCCGATCACCCGGAACAGCGTGGTCAGCACCGCCATCACCGCGGCGCCCAGGCCGAACATGACGGCGATCCCCATCACCATGCGCGAGGTGTGGAAGCTGGCGTCCGCCCGGTCATATTCCTGGCGGGCGACGTCCAGCTGAAGGTCCACCAGCTTGCCGATGCGATCGGTGACGGGATCGATGACGTCGTACATCTCCCGGATCACGAAGGCGTCCAGGCCGTCATGGTCCTGTTTGCGCAAAAGATCCTGAAGCCGGTCGACGGCGGTGTCGGCCTTCGTCATCAGCGGTTTGACCTGGGCGGCCAACCGTTCCTCTTCGCCGTTCATGGCGGTGGCGGCGTAAGCCTGCCATCTCGCGGCGATGGCCTTGCGCGCCGCCTCGACCGATGCCGTGCCGTCCTGCCATTTCTGGCTGCCGTTACGCACCTTGTGGGCCGTATCGACCACGTTCACTGCGTACATGTCGGATACGACCTTCAGGTCGCGCAAGGGGACGACCCGGTCATGATAGACCGTCGCCAGCCCGGTGTTGGAGATTCCCAGCGCCACCCATCCACTGACGGCCACCGCCAGCAAGGCGGCCAACAGCAGTCCCAGGCTCAACAGCAGTCGGAATTTGATCGTCATGAACGGCATTCCTCTCCGGCGCTTATGGTGAGGCATCCCGATTGCGAGGAATGCCCACAATTTTCTTAAGGAAAAGCCTAAAATATTAACGATATGTAACCAAAGTGTTACAAATGTGTGACTGCCGGATGCCGGCCGGGGCCGGGGGGTGTCGAAAAAAACCCTTTGCGTGCTCGGAAAGGGGGCCTAGCTTCATGGGACAAGCCTCTTTTCTGTTACGACGGAATGCCGCACCACCCCCCGCCGCACCTTGATGCGCCCGCCGCCATCGTCGTGGAAGATCTCCACAAGCGCTTCGGCTCCCTGGAAGTGCTGAAAGGCGTGTCGCTGACCGCGCACGAGGGAGACGTGATCTCCCTCATCGGCTCTTCCGGTTCGGGCAAGAGCACCTTCCTGCGCTGCATCAACCTTCTGGAGGTTCCGGATTCCGGCACTGTTACGGTAACCGGCGAGACTATCCGGATGAGGACGGCGGGGGGGCGGGCCATGCCCGCCGACCCGCGCCAGGTGGACCGCATCCGCTGCCGGCTCGGCATGGTGTTCCAGGGTTTCAATCTGTGGACGCACATGACCGTGCTCCAGAACGTCATCGAGGCGCCGGTCCATGTGCAGCGCGTGCCGCGCGGCCAGGCGGTGGAGCGCGCCATGGCGCTGCTCGACAAGGTCGGACTCGCCGACAAGCGGGACGCCTATCCCGTGCAGTTGTCGGGCGGGCAGCAACAGCGCGTGGCAATCGCCAGAGCCCTGGCCATGCAGCCCAAGGTGATGTTGTTCGACGAGCCGACCTCGGCGCTCGATCCCGAACTGGTGGGCGAGGTGCTGCGCGTCATTCGCCAGTTGGCCGACGAAGGGACGACGATGATCATCGTCACCCACGAGATGGCCTTCGCGCGGGAGGTGTCGTCGCAGGTGATCTTTCTGCACCAGGGGCGCGTCGAGGAGCAGGGGCCGCCCGATCAGGTTTTGGGCAATCCGTCGTCAGAGCGGGTGCGGCAGTTCCTGTGCCGCAATCTCTGACCAGACTGGAAAAGCAACGAAGCAAAAACAGGAGGCTTGAGCGTGAAGAAGATTCTGACGGCCGCGATTGTCGGCCTTGCCCTGATGGCCTCGGGCGCCGCCTCGGCCAAGGAGTGGAAGAAAGTCCGCATCGCCAGCGAGGGCGCCTATCCTCCGTGGAACGCCACCGACACTTCCGGCCAGCTGGTGGGCCTGGAAATCGATCTCGCCAAAGAGCTGTGCGCCCGCATGAAGGTCGAGTGCGAGCTGGTGGCGCAGGAATGGGAAGGCATCATCCCCGCCCTGCAAAGCGGCAAGTACGACGCCATCATCGCCGCCATGTCGATCACCGACGAGCGCAAACAGGTCATCACCTTCTCCCGCCCCTACGTCTTCGACCCCACGGCCTTCGCCACCTTGAAGTCCAGTCCGCTGGCGCAGAACAAGGCCGGGGTGTCGGTCGACCTCGACACGGTGGGCGCCGAGGAAAAGGCGGCGATGGCCGCGCTGTTCGCCTCGCTCGAAGGCAAGAGCGTCGGCGCCCAGACCTCCACCACCATGCAGACCTTCGCCGAGAAGTCGCTCCCCGACTCCACGGTGCGCGCCTACGACAAGTCGGACTCGATGGGGCTCGATCTCACCGCCGGCCGTCTTGACGCCATTGTCCTCGACCGTTCGGTGATCGAGGCGATGATGAAGGAGGAAAGCGGCAAGGACATCACGATCTTCGGCCCGTCGTTCATCCGCGGCATGCTGGGCGAAGGCTTCGGCGTCGGCCTGCGCAAGGAGGACGGCGACCTGAAGGCGCTGTTCGACAAGGCCGTCGCCGACGCCACCGCCGACGGCACCATCGCCAAGCTGACCGGAAAATGGCTCGGCTATGACGCCTCGGTGAAGTGAGGCTACCCGTGGTCCGACGCGTTTCCCGTCCGGAGCCGCCATGCTTGACCTGTTGAGCCTGGGCGACGCCGGCTGGGGCGACGAGATGCTCCGGGGCGCGGCGATGACCGTCGCCGTCGCCCTGGGCGCCTTTTCGGCGGGGCTGGTGTTCGGCTCGCTGGCGGCGTCGGCCAAGCTGGCCGGCAACTTCGCCGTGGCGGCGCTGGCCGACCTTTACACCACCGTGCTGCGCGGCGTGCCGGAACTGCTGGTGATCTATCTGCTGTTCTTCGGCGGCTCCAACACCATCATGATGATGGCGCGGCTGTTCGGTTACGACGGCTATGTCGAACTCAACGCCTTCACCATCGGCGTGATCGCCGTGGGCATGGTGTCGGGTGCCTATGCCACCGAGGTGATCCGGGGCGCGGTGCTGGCCGTGCCGTACGGCCAGATCGAGGCGGCCAAGGCGCTGGGCATGGGGCGCTGGCTGCTGCTGCGCCGCGTGCTGGTACCGCAGGCGTTGCGCTTTG
>DASPMK010000409.1:0-12752 GCA_035627075.1 Azospirillaceae bacterium | reverse complement strand
GCCCACGCCCTTGGCGAGGTGGATGGCCGCCATGTTGGAGCCGCCGACGATGTCGGCCGGGTTGGCCAGAGCACCGGCAGCCGGAGCGGCCTTGAGGAACGGGAAGAGGCCGTTGGCGTCCGGAACCAGGATGAGAAGGATGGCGCCGAAGCCAATAATGAAGGTCAGGATGTAGAAGTAGCCGATGAAGCCGGTGGCGTAGAACACCGACTTGCGGGCTTCCTTGGCATCGGACACCGTGAAGAAGCGCATCAGGATGTGCGGCAGGCCGGCGGTGCCGAACATCAGCGCCATGCCGAGCGAGATCGCCGAAACCGGATCGGAGATCAAGGTACCCGGCGCCATGATGGCGATACCCTTGGTGTGGACCGACACGGCCTTCTGGAACATCGCCTCGGGGCTGAAGCCGAACTGGGCCAGCACCATCAGGGCCATGAAGGACGCACCCGACAGCAGCAGCACCGCCTTGATGATCTGCACCCAGGTGGTGGCGAGCATGCCGCCGAAGGTCACGTACATGATCATCAGCAAGCCGACGATCACCACCGCCCACATGTAGTCCATGCCGAACAGCAGCTGGATCAGCTTGCCGGCACCCACCATCTGGGCAATGAGGTAGAACGTGACGGTCGCCAGCGATCCGCAGGCCGACAGCGTGCGGATCGGCGTCTGCGCGAAGCGGTAGGACGCCACGTCGGCGAAGGTATACTTGCCGAGGTTGCGCAGCCGTTCGGCGATCAGGAACAGGATGATCGGCCAGCCGACCAGCCAGCCCACCGAAAAGATCAGCCCGTCGAAGCCGTTCATGTACACCAGACCGGCGATACCCAGGAACGAGGCCGCCGACATGTAGTCGCCGGCGATGGCCAAACCGTTCTGGAAGCCGGTGATGCCGCCGCCGGCGGCGTAGAAGTCCGCGGCCGACTTGGTGCGGCGAGCCGCCCAGTAGGTGATGCCCAGCGTCGCCAAAACGAAGGCGGAGAACATGGCCACGGCTTCGTAGTTGAACGCCTGCTTTTCGGCGCCTTCAATGGCGCCGGCCGCAAGGGCCAACTCCGGCAGGAGCAGCGCGCCGAGCGTCAGGCCGGCGGCCAAATAGCGGTTGAAGTTGCCCCGCATTACTTCGACTCCTCGATGATCTGGCGGTTGAGCTCGTCGAACTCGGAGTTGGCCCGGCGGACATAGATGCCCGTCAGGATGAACGCCGAGACGATCACCACGACGCCGAAGGGAATGCCAACGGTGGTCACGCCACCGGCGAACAACGGCGTCGCCAGGAAGCTCTTACCGAAGGCGACAACGAGGATGAATCCGAAGTAGATGAGAAGCATGACAATCGACAAGGTCCAGGCGAAGCTGGAACGCTTCTGCACCAGCTCCTGGAACTTGGGATTGTTCCGTATCCTAGCAGCAACATCTTGTGACATTTAGGCGTCCCCTCTCTAATGCCGAGCGTATTTTGTGTCTAAAGACCACTCTGGCTGATGCTTTATTGTAACCGAGCGTTCCCTCCCGTAATCAGCCCAGATTCGTTCATGCGCTGGGCCTCGTTCATGAGCCTTGTTACCCTAACCCGTGGGAAATAGCCAGCGTCGGGAAAACATATTCCTTTAGGCCACTTCCAAAATTACGAACTCGTGCGCGGAACCCAGGGAATCTTTGCGAAATCGACCCCTTCCTCCCGAAGTTCCTCGGCCTCCTCGGCCGTCGCCTCACCGTAGATGCCGCGCGGGTCAACCTCGCCGTAGTGGATGCGCCGGGCTTCGTCGGCGAACCGCTCTCCGACATAGTCGCAACCCGTTTCCACCTTCCGGCGCAACTCGGCGAGTTGGCGCATGACCTCCCCTTGAAGCCGCACGGCGCGCTCCTCGGCGGCGCGGCCCTTGGCGATGCGTGGCGCCATGGGAGCCTTGCCGATGGCCGTGTCGCCGCACACGGGGCAAACGATCTCTCCGGCCGTGGCCTGGGCCTCATAGGCGGCCCCGTTCTTGAACCAGACTTCAAAGTGATGGCCGACCGCGCACCGCAACTCGTACAGAATCATTCCGCCGCCCGTTCCATCCGGCTCTATTGTTGCTGACCTGACGTACAGTTCAACACGATATGTTCCGAACGTCAAACACCAACCTGAATTTGGAGTCATTCGAGGGGATGGAAAAGAGGATGATCGGTCAAGGAGATGCGCCGTCGAACGCGGCCAAAGGGTACGGAAACTCGCCGCCATCGCCCTGGGTTGTACGCTTCGCTCCCCTGGTACGGGCGGGTGGCGCCGTACTGGACGTCGGCTGCGGCGGCGGCCGACACGTACGGCACTTTCTGGGGCGCGGCCACCCGGTCACGGGGATCGACCGGGACACCCGAGGGGTCGCCGACCTTTCCACACGTACGGGCGCGGAGATCATCGAGGCGAACCTGGAGGACGGGTCTCCATGGCCGCTGCCGCCGGATCGATGCTTCGCCGCGGTAATCGTCACCAATTACCTGCACCGGCCCCTGTTCGCGCCCCTTCTGGCGGCATTGGAACCGGGAGGCGTACTGATCTACGAGACGTACGCTCTGGGCAACGGCCGTTTTGGGCGGCCGTCGTCGCCATCCTTCCTGTTGCGCAATGGCGAACTGCTGGAAGTGGCGCGCGGCCGGCTTCAGGTGGTGGCCTACGAAACGGGGGTGGTCCCCCCGCCCAAGGCCGCCGTCGTCCAGCGGCTGTGCGCCGTCAACGACCTGAGCCCGGCGCCCGACCTTGACGGCGATCCGGAGCCCTGGCCCCTACCTATTGGTTAGAATTCGTACGAATCGGCGGTCATGCCGGCCCGTCCATCCGGAACGGGCGGTCGTGGCGCAATGCCGGAATCTTGCCGCGAGCCTCGGCGACACGGGTCCTGTCGATCTCGGCCACCACGATACCCGGCTCCTCGCCGGCATCGGCCAGCACCTCGCCCCACGGACTGACGATCAGGGAGTGGCCATAGGTCCGCCGCCCCTGGTCGTGGGTTCCGGTCTGGGCGGGAGCGATGACGAAACAGCCCGTCTCGATGGCACGGGCACGCAACAGCGCATGCCAATGGGCTTGCCCCGTTGGAACGGTGAAGGCCGCCGGTACGGTGATGATCTCCGCCCCTGCCTGGGCCAAGGCCCGGTAGAGATAGGCGAAGCGCACGTCGTAGCAGATGGACAGCCCCATGGCGCCCCATGGCGTCCGCGCCACCACCGCCCGCTGGCCCGGTTCGAAGGTGGCCGATTCACGATAGCTCTCGCCATGGCCCAGGTCCACGTCGAACATGTGGATCTTGTCGTAGGTGGCGGCGATGGTGCCGTCGGCGGCGAACAGGTAGCTGCGGTTGGCCACCTTGCCGCCCTCCAGCAGGATGCCCAGCGAACCAGCCAGAATCCACGCCCCGGTTTCGCGCGCCAGGCCGGCGAAGAAGGGGACGCCGGGGTGCAGCGGTTCCGGCTTCACCCGCTCCAGAATCTTCCGGCGCCCCTGCACGATCATCGAGACGTTCTCGGGCAGGGCGATGAAGTCGGCACCGGCGTCGCGAGCCCGGCGCACCAGCGTTCCGGCCGCTTCCAGGTTGGGGTCGATCTCCGGCCCGGCGTTGACCTGAACGCACGCCGCCTTGAAGACAGCCGTCATGGCATCAGCGACCCAGCAGGGGATCGAGCTTGCCGGCGGAGTCCAGCGCATGGATGTCGTCGCAGCCACCCACCGGCTGACCGTCGATAAAGATTTGCGGTACCGAGGTGCGGCCGCCGGCCAGCCGGCTCATTTCCGCGCGCAGTTCGGTCTTGCCCTCCACGTCGATCTCCTTGAAGGCGACGCTCTTGGACGTCAACAGCTGCTTGGCGCGCGCGCAGTAGGGGCACCAGGGGGTGGTGTAGATGACGACTTCGGCCATGATCGATCGGACTCCGTTGGCATGATTCTTTATCTATATAGGGTCGCTTTCCTCCGCATGGCTAGCCGCCAGGACGCACCACCCGCGCGAGCGTCAGCACATCCACCCGCGCGGCACCGGCTTTCAGCAGCGCCCGAACGCACTCGGATACCGTGGCGCCGGTGGTGAAGACATCGTCCACCAGAACAATTCGCCGCTCCCGGACCATGCCGTCGGCCCCGGCCCGCACGGCAAAGGCGCCCTTGACGTTGCGGCGGCGGCCGGCGCGGTCGAGACGGTTCTGGCTGGGAGTCGCCCGCCGACGCACCAGCAGCCTGGGCTCCAGCGCCACCCCCGATATCTTCGCCGTGGCCAGGGCCAGCAAGGCGGCCTGATTGTAGCGACGGCGAAACAACCGCCAGCGATGCAGCGGTACCGGCACGAGCAGGTCGGCCTCGCCCAGCAGGTCGGCCCCGGCGCGGGCCAACCATGCGCCGTAGGGCTCGGCGGCGTAGGTCTGGTCGCCGCGCTTGAAGCCGAGCACCAGGGGCTTGGACTCCTCGTCATAGACCAGGGCGGCACGCGCCCGGCGGAACAGCGGCGGGGAGGCCACACAGCCGCCGCACAAGGCCCCTTCCCCCACCTCGAACTCGAACGGCAGGCCGCAGCAGGCGCACAGCGGCGGCGCCAGGAAGGTCAGGCGGCTCCAGCACGCCGGGCACAGGCCGCCCTGGTGGTCCACCGGCCCGCCGCACTTCAGGCAGCGCGGCGGCAGCAGGGTGTCGAGCGCCAGCCGCGCGAGCCGGCCGGGCCAGGAGGACAAGGAGACGATCATCACCCGCCAGCCTCCGCCCGACTGCGCCTTCCGTCAAGCCGGCGATCCCCCTATATTCGGCCCATGACCGCCGAAACCAATTCCATGATGGTGTTCGACCGCGCGCTGGTGCGGCAACACCGCGACCGTGCCGCCTCCCAATTCACCGATTTCGACTTCCTGTTCGCGGAAGTGGCCGAGCGGTTGGCCGACCGGCTGCTCGACATCAAGCGCGTGTTCCCGCTGGCGCTTGACCTCGGCTGCCACGGCGGCGAGCTGGGCCGGCTGATTCGCGGCCGGCGCGGCGTGGAGACGGTGGTGGGCTGCGACCTTTCCCCCGCCTTTGCCCGCAAGGCCGGAACGCCGGCCGTGGCGGCGGACGAGGAATTCCTGCCGTTCGCCGAGGGATCGATCGATCTGGTGGTGAGCAACCTGTCGCTGCACTGGGTCAACGACCTGCCGGGGGCGCTGGTGCAGGCCCGCCGCGTGATGAGGCCTGACGGCTTCTTCCTGGCGGCGCTGTTGGGTGGCGATACGCTGATTGAGCTTCGGCGCTGCCTGGTCGAGGCGGAAGCGACGGTGACCGGCGGTGCCAGTCCCCGCGTTTCGCCGTTCGCCGACGTGCGCGACCTGGGAGCCCTGTTGCAGCGGGCGGGCTTTGCCCTACCGGTAGTGGACAGCGACACCCTGACGGTCACCTACGACAACGTCTTCAAGCTGATGGCCGACCTGCGCGGCATGGGCGAAACCAACGCAGTGGCCGCCCGCCGCCGCGTGCCGGCGCGCCGCGACATGCTGGCCGAGGCCGCCCGCCTCTACGCCGAACGCTACGCCGAGCCCGACGGACGTATCCCGGCCACCTTCCAGGTGCTCTACGCCGCCGGCTGGGCGCCGCACGAAAGCCAGCAGAAGCCGCTCAAACCCGGCACCGCGCAGACCCCGCTGGCCGAGGCTTTAGGGGTAGGGAAGGAATAGAGCGCCCTACAGCAAGTCCCGCAGCATCGCCACCAGCGGCACGTCGGCCGGAGGCATGGGGTATTCGTGGAGTTTGCTGACCGCCACCCACTTCACCGCCTGCCCCTCCATCGGCCGCGCCGTGCCCTTCCACACGCGGCAGACGTAGAGCGGCATCAAGAGGTGAAAGGTGTCGTAGCGGTGCGAGGCAAAGGTGAACGGCGCCAGACAGCTCGACGAGGTGTCGATATCCAGCTCCTCCTTCAACTCGCGCACCAGGGCGGCTTCCGGCGATTCGCCCTCGTGGACCTTGCCGCCGGGAAACTCCCACAAGCCCGCCAGGGATTTGCCCGGCGGGCGCTGGGCCAGCAGCACCCGGCCGTCGACATCCACCAGCGCCGCCGCCACCACCAGAATAGTGGGCAGCGGCAACTCCCGCGCCTGCCCCGGAGCGATGGAATCCCAGCAGGACATCAGCTGCGGTAACTGCCGTTGATGTCGATATAGCCGTGGGTCAGGTCGCAGGTCCACACCGTGGCCGTGCCCTGCCCCAGCCCCAGGTCGACGTCGATGTCGATGTGCTGTCCCTTCATATGCGCGGCCACCGGCGCCTCGTCATAGCCCGGCACCTGCATCCCCTCGGCGCAGATCAGCACGCCGCCGATGCTGATCTTGATGAGATCACGGTCGGCCCGCTCGCCGGCCTTGCCCACCGCCATGACAATGCGTCCCCAGTTGGCGTCCTCGCCGGCGATGGCCGTCTTGACCAGCGGGGAGTTGGCGATGGCCATCGCCACCCGCTTGGCGGCGGCGTCGCTGTCCGCCCCGGCCACGGTGATCTGGACGAACTTGGTCGCCCCTTCACCGTCGCGCACGATCTGGTGGGCGAGATCGAGCATCAGCGTGTCGAACTCCACCCGGAATTCGGCCAGGCGCGGATCACCGATGCTGTCCACCGGCGTGTTGCCGGCCTTGGCCGTAGCGAACACCAGACAGGTATCGGACGTCGAGGTATCGCTGTCCACGGTGATGGCGTTGAACGACCGCCCGTTGGCGTCGGCCAGCAGCTTCTGCAACACCGGGGCTTCGATGGCGGCGTCGGTGAAGACATAGGCCAACATGGTCGCCATGTCCGGCGCGATCATGCCCGAGCCCTTGGCGAAGCCGTTGATCGTCACCTTCACCCCGTCGATATGGGCGGTGCGGGTCGCCCCCTTGGGGAAAGTGTCGGTGGTCATGATCGCCTTGGCGGCGACCGGGAAGTGGTCGGCGTGGAACTCGTCCTTCAGCCGGGGCAACACCTTGGCCAGCGCGTCGGGCGCCAGCGGCACGCCGATGACGCCGGTCGACGACAAGAACACCTCGCTCTCGGCGCACCCCGCCAGGGCCGCCGCCGCCTTGGCGGTGGCCGCCACGGTGGCGTCGCCGGCCTTGCCGGTGAAGGCGTTGGCGTTGCCGGCGTTGACCACCAGCGCGCGGGCCGCCCCCCCCTTGAGCGCCTGACGGCACCACAGCACCGGGGCGGCGGCCGTCAGCGAACGTGTCGTCACCCCGGCCACCGTCGTGCCGGGATCGAACAGCGCCATCATCAGGTCGTCGCGCCCTTTGTAACGGATGCCGCTGTTGGCGGTGGCGAAGCGCACACCGGCAATGGGCGGCAGGTCCGGAAAGCGGGCGGGGGCCAGGGGGGAAACGGTCGCGGCCATGGCTGTCGTCAAACCTCGAAAGTGGGGGCTTGTTACTTCTTCTTCGGCGCCTCGGCCGGCTTGGCGGCGTCGGTGGGGGCGGCGGGAGCCGCCTCGGCCGGCAGCGGCGAGCCGTCGGGCTGGAACCGCTCGACCTTGGCGGTGGCGCGCAGCTCATCGACGACTTCGCCGATAATTTCCTGCGACATCTCCGACTGGAGCTGGTCCTTGACCTCCTCGAACGCCGGCGGCTTGCCCTCGCGGCGGTCTTCCACCTTGATGACGTGCCAGCCGAACTGGGTCTTGACCGGCGCCTCGGTGATCTCGCCCGGCTTCAGCTTGAACGCGGCCTCGGAGAACGGCTCGACCATGTCGTCCTTGGTGAAGTAGCCGAGATCGCCGCCCTGGGCGGCGGCCGCCTTGTCGGTGGACTTCTCCTGCGCCAGCTTGGCGAAGTCGGCGCCTTTCTTCAGGTCGGCGACGATCTGCTTGGCCTGATCCTCGTTCTCCACCAGGATGTGGGCGGCCTTGACCTCTTCCTTGGCCGGGTTCTCCTTGAGGAAGGTCTGATAGGCCTCCTGGAGCTTGGCGTCGGTGATGCGGGCCTGGACGGCGCGGGTCAGATAGGCCTCCTGAACGATGCGCTCCTCGGCCTTCTTGACGCGGTCCTTGACGTCCTTTTCCTGGTCCAGCTTCTGGGCATAACCGGCCGACGACACGAGCTTGCCGTTGATCATCTGGTCGATGATCGCCGGGAACAGCATCTGCGGCGGCATCTGCTGCACCTGCGGCGGCAGCGACGCGATGGTGCGCATCACCTCGGAGCGGCGGATTTCCTGGCTGTTGACGCGGGCGACCACCGGATCGTCGCCGGTCGCCGGCTTGGCGGCGTCCTGCGCGTGGACGGAAAACGTCAGGGCACCCAAAGCCACGCCGGCGAGGACCAGCGAGCGGAGGCCAGCGCGGAAGACTCGTTCAGTCATCGTCGAAATCCCTTGTAAACGGATGCCCCGCGCGGCGGGACTGGAACGGTGATGATTTTGGACGGAGCGAAGCCTGGCGCTCCTAGACTTTGGGTAGGGATAAAGCACGCTTCCCGCCCAAGGGCAAGAGGGTGACGGCGGCCCGGACCTGCGCCTACAGGCTCAACCCCAGCGCCAGCAACGCCACCAGCCCGCCGGTCAGCACCACCGCCAGCGCGGACAGCGCCAGCGCCTTGCGCACGTCCGTGGCTATGACACGGGCGCGGCCGCCGCCGATCCAAGCCTCCTTGATCACCACCTCGCCCTCGCGCCGGGGGCCGGACAGCGACAGGCCAAAGGCCCCGGCCAGCGCCGACTCGGGCCAGCCGCCGGACATGGAGCGATGCCGGCCGGCGAAGGTCAGGATGGTCTTCAGCGATGCCAGCGGCCGGGCGCCCGGCACGAACAGCGCTGCCAGCGCCAGCAGCAGGCCCGACAGCCGCGCCGGCAGGAAGTTGCAGGCGTCGTCCAGCCGGGCGGCGGCCAGCCCGAACCAGGCGTAGCGGGGGCTGGTGTGGCCGATGGCGGCGTCCACGGCGTCCAGCGCCGTCCACGCCATCACCCCCGGCAAGCCGGCCAGCATGTACCAGAAGGCCGGCGCCACCACCCGCTGGTTCACCGCCTTGGCCAGCCCCTCCACCGCCACCCGCGCCACACCGTGGACATCGAGCGCGTAGACGTTCTTGAACGTAAGGGTCTGCGCCGCCGCGCGGGCGGCATCGTCCTGGCCGGCGGCCAGCGCGGCGGCGGCGGTCCTGGCCGCCGCCCACGCCGGGCGGAATCCCAGGCCGGTCATCACCAGCACCGTCTCCAGCGCCCAGCCGAAGCGGACGGTGACGGCGAAGCGCGACGCCGCCCAGCCCAAGGCGGCGGCCAGCCCGACAATCACCGCCGTGACCAGCAGGCCCCGGATCATGCGGTTGACGTTCGACCGTTCGATGCGGTTCAGCCGCCGGTCGAACCACGTCGCCAGCCGGTAGGCGATGGTCCACGGCCCCGGCACCAGCCGGGCGAACAGCCGCATGTCGCCGACCGCCGCCTCCAAGGCCAGCACCAGCAGGAGGATGAACAGCGATTGGGGGGAATCGAGGACGGGTGACAGCATGTGTGCTAGCGTGGCGAGCCGGGGAGGGGGGCGACGTGAACGGCCTGTTCGACGCCTATGTCATAATCGACTGGAGCGCGTCCAGCGTACCGAAAACCGGTGCCGACAGCATCTGGATTGCCATTGTCGCGCGCGACGGCCGCATCCTCGACCTTGCCAACCCGCCGACCCGCGCCGCGGCATGGGCCTTTGTCGCCGACCGGCTGGCCGACCTGATCGCCCAGGGGCGCCGGGTGCTGGCGGGCATGGACTTTCCCCTGGGCTATCCCGAGGGCACCGCCCGGCGGCTGGGCCTTGGTGGGCCGCCGTGGCGCGCCACCTGGGACCGGCTGGCCGCCGGACTGATTGACGGCCCCGACAACCGCAACAACCGCTTCGCCCTGGCGGCCGATCTCAACCATCACCTGACCGGCCATCCCACCCCGTTCTGGAGTTGCCCGCCGTCCGCGCAATCCCCCTGCCTTGGCCCGCGCAAGCCCGCCTTAAGCGTCTTGCCGGAGTGGCGGGCCACCGAACGGCGGGTGCGCGGCGTGCAGCCCATTTGGAAGCTCTACACCACCGGCTCGGTGGGCAGTCAGGCGCTCACCGGCATTCCCCGGCTGCGGGCATGGCGGGAGGCCCCGCGCCTGGCCCCTGCCGCCGCCGTCTGGCCGTTCGAAACCGGGTTTCGTCCGCCCGAAGCCCCGCTGATCTTCGCCGAGGTCTGGCCATCGTTGCTGAAAGACGCCTGGAAGGCCCACCATCCGGTCAAGGACGCCGGGCAGGTGCTGGCACTGGCGGGACATCTTGCCGCACTGGACGCCGCCGACCGTCTCGCCCCACTCTTCGCCGGCCCACCCGACCTTACCGCCGCCGAAGCCCAGGCGGCCGGGACCGAGGAAGGCTGGATCTTGAGCTGGAAACCACCATGACCGCGATCACCATCCGGCCCGCCACCCCGGCCGATCTTCCCTTCATATACGGCCTGTCGCCACGCCTGGCCGGCGTCGGCCGGCTGCCCTGGCGCACAGCGGCCGAGATCCGGCACTTCCAGGACAGCTTCATGAAAGCGGCGCTGGAAACCCCGCCGGCGGGCGCGGCCACCTTCATTGCCGCCGCCGCGGACGGCGCGCCGCTGGGCTTCCTCCACGTTGAGCCGGCGCGCGACATCATCACCGAGACGGCGTGCGGCTACATCCCGTTGCTGGCGGTGATCAAGGCGGCCGAGGGCCGGGGCATCGCCAAGCGGCTGATGCGGGCGGCGGAGGATTGGGCTCGGGTCCAGGGCTGGCGCTTCCTCAGCCTGGAGGTTTTCGCCAGCAACGACCGGGGCCGCGCCTTCTACGACCGCGCCGGCTACCGCGAGGAGTCGCTACGGTTGCTGAAGGAAGTAAACGAAGTGGGGCGGTAATACCCGTTTCAGAAAGTTCTGACCGGCGGTCAGAACTTTCTGAACTTGGTATAAGCCCCCCGCAGCACCGCGTTCAGCGTGCCCCGGCCTTCTTGAGGATCGACAGCACCCGCGAGTTGCGCGCCTCCTCGGCCCAGCCCAGCACGGTGCGGCCGGAAAAATCCACCGCGTCGGCCTTGGCGCCGGCCTTGATCAGCCGCTCGACGGCGTCGGCCTGACCGGCGCGGGCGGCGAACATCAACGGCGTCAATCCTTGGCGGTTATCGCGGTTGGCGTCGCCGCCGGCCTTCAACAGGACGCCCAGCACGTCGGGGTCGCCGTTCTGCGCCGCCCAGTGCAGCGACGTGTTGCCGAAGCGGTCGATGTGGTTGGGATTGGCGCGGAACTTGACCAGCACTTCCGCCATCTCCAGATGGCCCGAATTGGCGGCGTACATCAGCGGCGTCATGCCCTTGCCATCGGTCTGGTCGGGAGCGCCGCCCTTCTGCAACGCCTTCTTCAGCGCGTCGAGGTCGTTGTTCTGCAACGCCTTGAAGACCTGCGGCTTGTCCAGCAGGCTGAGTTCGGCACCGGCTACGCCAGGCAGGGCCAACAACACGGCCACCAGAAAGACCAGTCTCTTCAACGCGCATCTCCCGTTCCACCGCCCGGCGCCGGAACGCGCCCGAACCTTTCGACGTATTACCACGAGCCTGGCCCGACCGGCAGACAAGCGACAATTCGCCGCACATTATCATCATCGCCACGCCCCTACCCTCTCCTCCGGTCCAACCACGCCGGAACACCCCAAACCATGCTGAACAACCCCATGGCGCGGCACATCGCGTTGGCCGTGCTGGCCAAGGTGGCGCTGATCGGCGGCCTGTTGTGGGCCTTTTGGCCCTGAGACCGGCAACCGCTCCCGCCCCTTGCTGTTGAACTCTCGACAGCCAAGGGAGGAGCCCGATGAGCTACGCCGAACAATCCATGCGCGCCGAACCACCGGCCGTGCGCGAGGCCGTGGCGGTGTTCGACAGCGCCGAGGCGCTGCAACGCGCCATCGATGATCTGTCCATGACCGGCTTCGAGCGGCGCGAGCTTTCCGTCATGGCCCACGATGCCACCATCGAGCGCACGCTCGGCCACCGGGTGGGATCGATCGAGGAGGCCAAACATGACCCCAACATCCCGCGCGAAGCCCCGGTGTCGCCGGAGGATACGGGCGATCTCCAGGGCGCGGCGATAGGGGTACCGGCCTACGTCGGCGCGATCCTGGCGACCGGAGCCGTACTGGCGACCGGCGGCACCGCGCTGGCGGCGGCCGTGGCGGCGTTGGCGGCCGGCGGGGCCGGTGGCGCGGCCGGGACCTATCTCGGCCGCTGGCTAAGCGACAAGACGCGCGAGCCGATGAAACAATGTCTGGACAAGGGCGGCCTCCTGCTCTGGGTCAACCTACGCGACCCGGAACACGAGGTGGAGGCGCTGGAGATCCTGTCCCGTCACAGCCGCGAGCCGGTCGAGGTCCACGAACTGCCCCAACCCGACCCGACACCGGGCGGCCCCACCGGCGCCTAACCGTTCTCCGCCAGCACGCTGCCGGCAAGGTAGAGCGAGCCGCAGATCAGCACCGTGCGCGGTCCCTCGGCAGAGCGGATCAGGTCGTCCAGCGCCGCCGCCGGATCGCCGGCCGGTGCCGCGTCGGCGATGCCGACATCCCGCGCGGCACCAGCGGCGTCGCCTGCGGGCAGGCTCGCCTCCTCCGCCGGAATCGACACGGCGCGCAACCGGCCGACATGAGGGGGCAGCGGAGCCAGGAACTCGCGCGGCTCCTTGGTGGTCAGCATGCCGAACACGAGGTCGAGCGGCTGTCGTCGCTGGGCCGCCCACGCCGCCAGCACCTCGCCGGCCGAATCGTTGTGGCCGCCGTC
>DASPMK010000408.1:0-3666 GCA_035627075.1 Azospirillaceae bacterium | reverse complement strand
AATGAACCGGGTGGGGTCTTCCGGGTCCTGGAACACGTCGAAGCGCCGGTTGCCCGGCTCCTTCACCGATTCCTCGTGGTTCTTGCGGGTGGCGGTGATGAAATCGGCCAGCCGCTCGGGCTTGACGCGGATATGAACGAGCGTGACGTGCATCGGTTCCCCCTTTTGTCGTCAACCCCTGGTGCGGAGCGCATTGCGCAGCCGCGCCATGCTCCGTTCGTCGGCCGGAAGACCAACACGCAGCCAGCCCGGGCGTGCCGCGAAGGCACGCAGCAGCACGCCCCGGCGGGCGCAGCTCTCGAAAACAGCCTCGGACCCGGCATGTTCGACCAGCCGGAACAGGGAGGTGCCGCCGACCACCCGCATCCCCTCGCCTTCCAGCATGGTGTCCAGTGCCTGGGCGGCTTCGGCCAGATGACGGCGGGTTTTGATGATCCAGCCCTGATCGGCATAGGCGGCGGCGGCGATGGTCAGCGCCGGGCCGCTGACCGCCCATGGCCCCAGCCGATCGGACAGGCGGCGCATCAGATCGGCCGGACCCAGCGCGATGCCGAGGCGCACCCCGGCCAGCCCGAAGAACTTGCCGAAGGAACGCAGCACCACCAGCCCCGGCTGGCCGGCGTGGGCCGCCACGCCGACCTCCGTCACCACGTCGGCAAAGGCCTCGTCCACCACCATGTGGCCGCCCCGGCTCGCCAGTTCGGCGGCCAGATCCAGCAGGCGCGGCGGTTCGGTGCGGCGGCCATCGGGATTGTTGGGGTTGACCACCACCACCACGTCGGCGCCCTGGGCGGCCGTTTCCAGGTCGTCAACCGTGCGCACGGCATGGCCGTAAAGGCGCCAGCAGCGGGCGTGCTCGGCATAAGTGAAGCCGACGATCGCCACGCGAGCCGGCGGCAGCAGGCCGGGCAAGGTCTGGATCAGCGCCTGCGAGCCGGGGGCCGCCACCAGCCGCGACGGCTCGGGCACCCTGAGATACTCGGCTGCCGCCGCGCGCAGCCGTTCCAGGTCGGCGGTATCGGGCAACCGCGCCCAGGCTTCGACCGGCACCGGCGGCAGAGGATAGGGCCAGGGGTTGATGCCGGTGGACAGATCCACCCACCCTTCGGCCGGGCTGCCGAACCGCGCCTCGGCACGGGCGAGCGCGCCGCCGTGGTCGGTCACCGGCGATACGATCTCGAAACGCTTGGTCATGGGTTGGGACACTGCGCCAGCGTCCGCCGGTCCGCAAGACAATTGACGGCCTTCGCAAGCCTCCCTACAACTGGCCTTTCGTAAGCGGGAACCGGTTCCCCCGACAGGGGGGTGAAAAGGGAACACGGGAGTTTAAGCCGTGGCTGCCCCCGCAACTGTGAGTGGCGAGTCGCCGCCCATTCCGAGCCACTGGCCGCCTGATTGTCGGGCGCCGGGAAGGCTGGACGGTTGATGACGACCCATGAGCCAGGAGACCTGCCGGTAGCCCTGAACGCAACGATTGTGACCGGGCGGGGTGCACCGGTCGGAGGCACGGATTTCCCATGGACGATATTATCGGCGTCATGCTCTGCGGCCACGGCAGCCGCGATAAGCGGGCCATCGACGAGTTCGATGCCCTGGCCCTGAAGCTCCGCCGGCGGCTGGACTTCGACGCCATGGAGTGGGGCTATCTGGAATTCGCCACGCCGATCATCCACGACGGCCTGGACAAGCTGCGCGCCAAGGGGGTGACCCGCGTGCTGGCGGTGCCCGGCATGCTGTTTGCCGCCGGGCACGCCAAAAACGACATCCCGTCGGTGTTGAACACCTATCAGGCGCAGCATCCGGAGATGATGATCCGGTACGGCCGCGAGCTGGGTATCGACCTGAAGATGATGCGTGCCGCCGGTGCCCGGATCGAGGAAGCCGTCAACAAGGCGGGAAGCCATATCGCGCGGCACGAAACGCTGCTGATGATGGTAGGGCGCGGGGCGTCCGACCCCGATGCCAACTCCAACGTCGCCAAGGTCATGCGCATGCTGTGGGAAGGCATGGGCTTCGGCTGGGGCGAGACGGCCTATTCCGGCGTTACCTTCCCGCTGGTCGAACCGGGGCTGGAGCACGCCGTGCGCCTGGGTTTCAAGCGCATCGTCGTGTTCCCCTATTTCCTGTTCAACGGCGTGCTGGTCCAGCGTATCTACGACCACACCGACATCGTCGCCGCCCGCCATCCCGAGATCGAGTTCGTCAAGGCCCCCTATCTCAACGATCATCCCCTGGTGGTCGAGGCGTTCGAGGAGCGGGTTCGGGAAATCCTGGACGGCAGCGCCGTGATGAACTGCCAAGTCTGCAAGTACCGGGAGAAGGTGCTGGGCTTCGAGGCCGAGGTCGGCCTGCCGCAGGAAAGCCACCACCACCATGTGGAAGGTATCGGCGTCGGAGTGGAACACGAGCACGAGCATCACCATCATGATCACGACCATGGTCACCACCACGACCATGATCACAGCCATGACCATGATCACAGCCATGACCACGGGCACCATCACCATCCCTATCCGCACGCCGACCACCCGATGGGGCCGGTGACGCTGAAGAAGCTCGAAAAGGGCGGTTCCTGACGACCATGGCCGAGTATCTGCGCGATCCCGCCGAAATCTACCGGCAGTCCTTCGCCGCCATCGCCGCCGAAACCGACTTCAGGGCGGTGCCGGAATCCTTGCGTGGGCTCGCTACCCGGCTGATCCATGCCGTGGGCATGGTGGACCTTGTTGGTGACCTCGCCTGGGGCGGTGACGCCGTGACGGCGGGGCGCGCGGCCTTGGCGGCGGGCAAGCCGGTGTACGCCGACTGCCACATGGTCGCCTCGGCGATCATGGCAAGCCGGCTGCCGGCGGAAAACCGCATCCTCTGCACCCTGGGCGAACCGGCGGTGGACGAGGTGGCCCGCATGTTCGGCACCACCAGGTCGGCGGCGGCGGTGGAGCTTTGGCGGGACGCGCTGGAGGGAGCGGTGGTCGCAATCGGCAACGCTCCCACCGCCCTGTTTCACCTCTTGGACATGATCGAGAACGGCGGACCGCGCCCGGCGGTGATCTTCGGCTTTCCTGTCGGCTTCGTCGGGGCTGCGGAGTCGAAGGAGGAACTGATCAGGCGGGCCGGCGATATTCCCTTCGTCACGGTGCGCGGCCGACGCGGCGGCAGCCCGTTGGCGTCGGCCGCCGTCAACGCGCTGATGGTGGGGCCATGACCGCTCCGTGGCTGGCCATCGTCGGCATCGGCGAGGATGGGCTGGACGGCCTGTCGCCGGCCGCCCGCGCGGTGATCGACCGGGCCAAGGTGCTGGTCGGTGGGACACGCCATCTGGCGATGCTGCCGGAGGACGGGCGCGAGCGGCTGGAGTGGCCGTCGCCGTTGGCCGACCTTATCCCGGAGATCGAGCGGCGGCGAGGACAGGCGGTGTGCGTGCTGGCCTCGGGCGATCCCTTCTGTTTCGGCATCGGCAACACGCTCGCCCGCTTCATCGCGCCGGAGGAGATGGCGGTGGTGCCGGCGCCGTCCGCCTTTTCGCTGGCCGGGGCCCGGCTGGGCTGGCCGCTGGCCCAAGTGGATCTCGTCACCCTGCACGGCCGCCCGCTTGACACGCTACACGCCTATATCCAGCCCGGCGCGCGGCTGCTGATCCTGTCGGAAAACCACACCACCCCGGCC
>DASPMK010000407.1:0-3371 GCA_035627075.1 Azospirillaceae bacterium | reverse complement strand
CGTCCCCGCCGCCGGCAAGACCATGTCGCTGACAGACCTCAAGCGGCAGGTGATGGCAACCCCGGTGGTCCGCTGCGACGTGATTCCATGGTCGCTGTTCGGCGTCTCCATGGCGGGGTACAACGTCTTCCTCTCGCTGGGGCTGGCCGCCTTTGCGCTGGCCACCTCGTGGCGCGCCCTCACCTCCCGAGATTCCGTATGACCGCGCACAACGCCCTCGACAAATCCAAGATCCCGCCGCTCAACACCGGCGACAACAGCCTGCCCGGCGACCCTGACGGCCAGGCGATGCTGGCACGCTATATCCGCGTGAATCACGCCGGGGAATACGGCGCCAAGCGCATCTACCAAGGCCAGATGGCGGTGATGGGCAGGGGTCGGCACGGGGCGACGCTGGAGCACATGGCCCAGCAGGAGCAGGAACACCTGGACCATTTCGCCAAGCTGATGGTGGACCGCCGCGTGCGCCCTTCGGCCTTGCTGCCGGTGTGGCATGTGGCCGGATTCGCGCTGGGAGCGGTAACGGCGCTGATAGGCGAGAAGGCGGCGATGGCCTGCACCGTGGCGGTGGAGGAGGTGATCGACGGTCACTACGCCGCCCAGCGCGACCAGTTGGGCCAGGACGAAACCGAACTGCGCGACAAGATCGAGCAATTCCGGATGGAGGAGATCGAGCACCGCGACATAGGCCTGGAACATGGCGCCGAGCAGGCGCCAGGATATCCGCTGCTGAGCGCCGCCATCAAGACGGGCTCGCGACTCGCCATCTGGCTGGCCGAGCGGATTTGAGCGGACGAAGCGCCCCGCTCAAATGGGGTCGAGTTCGGTGTCCCAATAAAGAAAATCCCGCCAGCTTTCGTGCAGAAAGTTTGGCGGGAACGAGCGGCCGTTTTCCTGGAGTTGGTGGGCGGTTGGCTGGAAGGGCCTTTGTAGAAGAGCAAGGCCGCACTGGTGCAGGTGCCGGTTGCCTTTCTGAAGGTTACAGACCGAACACGCGGTAACGACGTTTTCCCAGGTCGTTCGTCCGCCGCGTGAGCGGGGGATGACGTGGTCGAAGGTCAGCTCGTGTGTCGGGAAGTGGCAACCGCAGTACTGACAGGTGAAGCGGTCTCGGAGGAAAACGTTGAACCGGGTGAAGGCGGGGCGCCGATTCGAGGGGATATACTCCTTCAACGAGATGACGCTGGGAAGCTGCATCTCGAAATTCGGACTTCGCACCACCCGGTCGTAAACCGAGATGATGTTGACCCGGTCAAGGAACACAGCCTTCACCGCTTCCTGCCACGACCACAGGGACAACGGGAAGTAGCTGAGCGGACGGAAATCCGCGTTCAAAACCAATGCCGGGCAATGATCGGGTGGTGGAGCCAATGGCCACTCCCTTTCAAGCGTTCTATCCCGCTCCAGCGCCTGGGCGACACCGAGCCGCGAGTGATTGATACCTCATCTTGTCACGAGACTCAATATCTGGTGTTCGCCTCGGCAATCTTCGTAAATTCGTCATTATCCTTTCGAAGTAAATCTTTTGTTCTATTTCGCCATCGATCGAACGAGGAAGGAACCGGCCGCCTGTATCCCTTCGGAGTCGATGCCATGCCCAAGACCGGGGCGCGTCAAGGCTTCCACCAGAAAGCCAGCCTCGATAAGCGACGTACACGCCTGAAGCATGGATTCGACGGGAACGATGTCGTCATCGGTGCCGTGGGTCAGCAGGATCGGCGGCCGCGAAACGGTTTCGGACGTCAAACGATCCGCCGCCACCAAACGTCCGGAAAAGCCGACCACGGCCGCGCAGGGCTTGGCGCGGCGCGGCGCCACGTACAGCGCCATCATGCACCCCTGGGAAAACCCCACCAGCGCCAAGTCTGCATCGGTCAGGCCGCGGACTGCCAGCTGCTCGTCGATGTACGCATCAAGGATGGGGGCCGCCGCCTGTACGCCTGCCAACACCCGCTCGGGCGTACGGTCCTGAAGGCTGAACCATTGATAACCGAACGGGGCCATGTCGCAGGGGAACGGGGCGTGCGGGGACAGGAATTCGGCGTGCGGCAACAACCGGCTCCAATACGGGGCCAGATCGATAAGGTCGTGCCCATCGGCGCCCAGACCATGCAGCAGGATCACCAGTTGGCGGGGATCGCCGCCGGCCAGCGGCGGATGACGGGGGCCGGAAAGCTGTAAAAAGGCGGTCATGCGGTCTCGTCCTTGGCGATCGCGTTTGGATACGATTTTTTAACCTTAAGAAATTATGAACAGGCCGTCGCCAGACCAGGGAGACCATCATGACGGCCCAGATCATCGACCTGCAAGCCCGCCGCACCGACATTGTTCGCCGCCAGCAACGCGAACGCGAAGAGCGGTTCGACCGCGAGCTTCGCCGCCGGTTGACTGCCTTCCTGGAGGGCGAAGAGCTTCCGGTAGAGCCGATCCCCGACAATCCTTACCTCTGATGCTGATGCTGATGCGGTTGGCGGGGGCGCGAGGTATAGTCGGCGGCTATGACGACCGTGACCCGCTTCGCCCCCAGCCCGACCGGCCATCCGCACCTGGGCCATGCGCACTCCGCCCTGTTCGGCTGGCGCACCGCCCACGCTGAGAGCGGGCGTTTTCTCCTGCGCATCGAGGATATCGACCCCAACCGCTGCCGCCGCGAGTTCGAGCGCGACCTCATGGAGGATTTGCGCTGGTTGGGGCTGGAGTGGGAACAGCCGGTGCGCCGCCAGTCCGAACATCTGGAGGACTACCGCGCGGCACTCGACCGGCTGACGGGGATGGGGGTGGTCTATCCCTGCTTTTGCACCCGCAAGGACATCGAGGCGGAAATCGCCGCCGCCGGCCACGCTCCGCACGGCCCCGACGGGCCGCTCTATCCCGGCACCTGCCGCGCCTTGCCAACTGAGACACGTACAACCCGCATCGCCGAAGGACGGCCGTATGCATTGCGGCTCGACGTACGGCGGGCGATGGACCTCACCGGCCCGCTGACCTGGACCGACCGCGCGGCGGGTAAGGTTCCGGCAACGCCGGACACCCTGGGTGACGTGGTGCTGGCCCGCAGGGACATCCCCACCAGCTATCACCTGAGCGTCACGGTGGACGATGACCTCCAGGGTGTGACAGTGGTGACGCGGGGGGCGGACCTGTTCCACGCCACCCACCTGCACCGGCTGTTGCAGGCGCTGCTGGGCCTGACCGTGCCGGAGTATCACCACCACCGCCTGCTGACCAACGAGCGCGGCGAGCGGTTGGCCAAGCGCGACCGGGCGCAGTCGTTGCGCTCCTTGCGCGAGGACGGGCACTCTCCGACCGAGGTGCGGGCTATGGCGGGGTTTCCCGACTGACCGTTACTGCCGCAGCCCTTTGAGAATATC
>DASPMK010000406.1:0-8703 GCA_035627075.1 Azospirillaceae bacterium | reverse complement strand
AGCAGATCGGCGACGCGCACCCGCTCCAGCAGCTTCGGGTTGGGATTGAGCGCCAGTTCGCCGATGAAGCCGGGGCTGGTGTTGTCCAGCACATCGTGGCGGCGGAAGGAGCAGCAGACCGGGAGTTGCCACGCCTCGACGAAGCTCTTGAGGTCGGCCGCCGCCCGGTCGCTCCACCCGCCCCCGCCGACCAGCACCATCGGCCGCTCGGCCCGCGCCAGCCGGTCGGCCAGGGCCGCCACGTCGGCCGGCGCCGGGTGCGGCTCGGTCACGGCATAAGGACGGCCGACGGCGACTTGGGCCGCCTCGCGCAGCATGTCCTCCGGCAGGGCCAGCACCACCGGCCCCGGCCGCCCCGATGTCGCGACATGGAAGGCGCGGGCGACAAATTCGGGAATGCGGCCGGCTTGATTGATTTCCGCCGCCCACTTGGCGATGGGGCCGAACATGCGGCGGTAATCGATCTCCTGGAAGGCCTCGCGCTCGGCCTGCTCGCGCGCCACCTGACCCACGAACAGGATCATCGGCGTCGAGTCCTGGAACGCGGTATGGATGCCGATAGCGGCGTTGCAGGCGCCGGGGCCGCGGGTGACGAAGGCGACGCCGGGCCGCCCGGTCAGCTTGCCGTAGGCTTCCGCCATGAAGGCCACCCCGCCCTCCTGCCGGCCCAGCACATAGCGGATGGCGGGGACGTCGACCAAGGCATCCAGCACTTCCAGGTAGCTTTCGCCGGGAACGCCGAAAACAAGGTCGGCGCCGTGCAGCGTCAGCGCCTCGACAAGGAGTTGTCCGCCGGTGCGGGGGCCGGTGCGGGGAGGGGTGAGGGACATGGCGACCGCTTTCCCGAAAACCGTTACGGGGACGTCGAGTTAACGCCCCCGGCCCGAACGGTGTCAATTGGGCGTCCGGGATTGCCACCCGTCGAGCCCTTGCCTTTCCCGACCGCCGCCGCCATCTGCCAATCACTTGCCAGGCAAGGAGGGTGCCCGGAATGCCAGACCAGTCTCCCGCGCTGACCCGCGATCAGGTGATCGAAATTTGCGGTCGCCTGGACGACATGAAAATCGCCAACATCATCGCCACCGGCGCCAACCCGGCCGAGTTGATGGAAGCGCGGACCTGGATGGTTTCCGACGACTATCTCGGCGGCGACCTGGGCCGCAGCGTGTCGGGGCGGGTGGCGCGCCTGATCGAGGTCCTGCGCGCCGACGAGCCCGACTGGGACGATCGGTAGGGCTCGTTACTTTCCCTGGAACACCGGCTTGCGCTTACCCAGGAAGGCGGCCAGACCTTCGCGGTAATCGGATGTCGCAAAACAGGCGAACGACAGCGCCTTGTCGACATCGCCCAGGGCTTCGCCACGTGCCAGCGTGCGCACCAGCCGCTTGTGGACGCGGTTGACGAAGGGGGCGCCGTCGGCGATGCGCCTTGCCATGGCGTAGGCTTCCTTTTCCACCTCGGCATCGGCCACGACGCGGGAGACGATCCCCTTCTCCTTGGCCTCGGCGGCGCCGAACACGCGGGCCTCGAACAGGATTTCCAGCGCCGTCGACCGGCCGACCGCCGCCACCACGGTCGCCAGCTCCGACCACGGCATCGACACGCCCAGGCGGTTTACCGGCACGCCGAAGCGGCTGCCCTCGCCGCAGATGCGCAGATCGCAGGTGAGCGCGATGGCCAATCCCGCGCCGACGCAGTTTCCTTCGATCAGCGCCACGGTGGGATGCGGGCAATCGCCGATGGCCTCGGTGGTGGTCCCCATCAATTCGCCGTACTCGGCGGCCTGTTCCGGGGTGGCGCGCTCGCTGTCGAACTCGGTGATGTCGGCGCCGGGGCTGAAGGCCTTGCCGCCGGCCCCGCGCAACACCACGCAACGCACCGTGTCGTCGGCCGATACATCGCGCATGGCCCGGCCCAGTTCCAGCCACATGGCCTTGTTCATGGCGTTCATCCTGTCGGGCCGGTTCAGCACCACCGTGACGACGGTGCCGGCGCGCTGAACCAGGATCACCGGCTCGGCGGCGGGGACGGCGTGGCTCATGATCGTGTCTTCCGCTTTTCTGGCATGTGTTCCGGAGTCAGGACTTTTTGGTGCGCTTGTCCACCAGGGCTTTGTAGGCGGCGGCGAAGCCCTTCAGCGATATCGGCACGCCGGCCCGCTTATCCTGCCCCTCCAACTGGAAGGTGAACAGCATCGCCTTGCCGCCCTTGAGTTCGGCCAGGAGATCGCTGCCCGCCGGGGCTTCCTGGCCCTTGACATCCTTGCCGGGCTCCAGCGGCACGCCCTTGCCGTCCTTCAAAAGAAAGGCGTCGCGCAGGGGTGCGCTGGCAAGGCAGACCTTCTCGTCGCAGCTGATGAAGCCGGTGGTGTGCGGGGCCTTGCGGTCGATCACCAGCCCCAGGCCCTTCTTGGGATCGAGCGGCGGCGCCGAGGCGTCCACCTGCCGGGCCACCTTCACCGCCATGGACGGTACCTTGGCTCCCTTGGCGAAACCGACGGCCACCGCCAGCACGTCAGTCCCCGACTTGTCGTTGACCGCCTTCTGGGTGATGATGCAGTCGCGCTCGGCGGCGGGCCCCTTGTCCTCGCATGCCATCCTCCAGTCCTGGAACCGCGTCTCCTGCTCAGCCGCGGCGGCGCCGGCCCACAGGAGCGCCATCCCAGCCATCGCGACCAGACCGCCGCGAAACGCCGCAAAACTTATCATGTCGAAAATCCCCTCTGCTGGTGTCGGGATGCTCGACATCCGGGGCGTTCCGGTCAAGGGACTTCTGAGCCGGGCGCGGCCATCCGGCCGCTTGGCTTCGCGCCCACGGGGGGCGCGGGGCCGCGGTCGCGGCCCTATACCAAGTTCAGAAGTAAGAACTTTCTGAACTTGGTATGATGCGGGGCTGGTTTGAACGAAATGTTCAGCGGGGGGCGTGGCGGGCATCGTCGTAGCGGCGCTGGAGATCCAGCCAGAACTGCGCGGGCGTGCCCCAGGCCACCTCCAACCGATGGGCGGTGTCGCGGCTCACTCCCCGTCGCCCCCGCACGATCTCCTGGATGCGACGAACCGATACGCCAAGGGTCGAGGCCAGCTTGGGCACACTCAAGCCCAGCGGAGTCATTAAACGGTCGCGCAACGCGGCACCAGGATGGACGGGATGGGCTGTCACCATGGCTCGGTCCCCGGAATGTATGCCCCAGGTTTGGATCGGCGCATGGCTCGATACCCCGGTCTTCCTGCCAAGGCCGCGCCTGTTTACCGAAGCAACAAGGATACGATTATTGCACTCCCGCGATTCTTTCAAGAAAGAAGTCGCGCACAAGATGAAAGAAAGGGGTATCCGCAACCTATGATTCGCGGCGGCGGGGGTCGAGGCGGTCGCGCAACCCGTCACCCAGCAGGTTCAGGCCCAGGACGGTCAGCGCGATGGCCGCCCCCGGAAACACCGCCAGACGCGGTGCCTGGAAAAGATAGGTCTGGGCGTCGTTCAGCATCTTGCCCCAGGAAGGGGCCGGCGGCTGGATGCCAAGGCCCAGGTAGGACAGGCCCGCCTCGTTCAGGATGGCGACCGCGAACAGCACGGTGGCCTGGACCACGATGGCGCCCATGACGTTGGGCAGGACATGGACACGGGTAACCGCCCACGGCCCCCGCCCCAGCGCCAGGGCCGCCCGCACGAACTCGCGCCGCCAGACCTGAAGGGCGGCATTGCGGGTGATGCGGGCGAAGACGGCGAGGTTGAACACCGCCAGCGCCACCACGGCGTTGACGGCCCCCGGCCCCCGTACGGCCGTCAACAGGATGGCGGTGAGCAGCGCCGGGAAAGCGAAGGCAAGGTCGGAGAGGCGCCCGACCAGATCGTCGAGCCAGCCGCCGGCCCGTGCCGCCGCGACGAGACCGAGCGGCACCCCCGCCGCGGCCCCCACGGCCACCGAAGCGGCGGCCACCGCCAGCGAATGACGCGCCCCCACCATGATCATCGCCAGCACGTCGCGGCCGAAGTGGTCGGTGCCCAACCAATGCCGGGCGCTCGGCCCCTGAAGCTTGTCGAGGATGCGCAATTGTTCGGCCGGGTACGGCGTCCAGAACAGGGACGCACCGGCCAGAAGCGCGACGGCGACGACGATCGCCGTCCCCGCCGCGAAGCTGCGACCGTGACGTATCCGCGTCCTCACGGTTCGGCCCTCGGCCGGGGATCGAGGAGGGCGTGGACGACATCCACCAGGAAATTCAGCAGGACAATCAGGATCGCCATCAGCACCACCACGTCCTTGACGACGACGAGATCGCGCTGGGCGATGGCCTGGAACACCAGCCGCCCCAGTCCCGGCAGGGTGAAGACGTTCTCCACCAGCACCGCCCCGGCCATCAGGAATCCCGCCTGAAGGCCGATGATGGTGGTAACCGGCACCAGGGCATTGGGCAGGGCGTGGCGCCACAGGATGGCGGTGGCGCCGATGCCCTTGGCGCGGGCGGTGCGGATGAAATCCTCGCCCAGGGTTTCCAGCATGGCGGTGCGGGTGACGCGCGCCAGGATGGCCGCTTCCGGCAGGGCCAGTGCCAGGGCCGGCAGGGTGAGCGCGCGCAGGCCCGCACCGATGCCGGCTTGCCAGCCGGGAAAACCGCCGGCGGGAAACCAGTTCAGCTCCACAGAAAACCCGAAGATAAGGAGGATGCCGAACCAGAAGCTGGGAATGGCAAGGCCCAGTTGGCTGAAACCCTGCACGGCGAGATCGCCCGGCCGTTCGTGCCGCACCGCGGCCAGGATGCCGAGCGGCACCGCCGCCACGGTGGAAATGACCAGGGCCAGCGCCGTCAGCGGTACGGTGACCACCAACCGCTCGGCGATCAGCTCGGCTACCGGCCGGGCGTAGACGTGGCTGATGCCGAGATCGCCCCTGATGAAGCCGCCGAACCACGCGAGGAAGCGCAGCGGTGCCGGCCGATCCAGCCCCATCTGGGCGCGCAGGGCGGCCAGTGTGTCGGGCTGGGCCTCGGTGCCGAGCATCAACAGCGCGGGATCGCCCGGCAGCACCTCCAACACCAGGAACACCACCAGCGCCGCCGTCGCCACCGTGCCGACCAGCGCCAGAAGGCGACGCAGGAGAAAGGCGGTCATCATGGCCGGGTCAAACGAGGATGGAGCCTCACTTCCACCGCACCGCCGTCATGTCGATGGCCTGGAGCGGCGCGTTCACCCACATGCCGACCACGTCGACGTTCTGCACCGTCACGCGCGGCAGCTGGAACAGGAAGGCGTTGACCGCGTCCTCGGCGATGATCCGTTGCGCCCGCCCGTATAGCCCGGCGCGCTGGCCCTCGTCGCGGATGCGGTCCAATTCCGCCATCACCGCCTTGAAGGCGTCGGACCGATAGCCGTAGTAGTAGTCATCGCGCCCGTAGATATCGATGTCCAGAGGCTCGGTATGGGCGATGATGGTCAGGTCGAAGTCCTTGCCCTTCATCACCCGCTCCAGCCACTGCGCCCACTCCACTGGCTCGATCTTCACCCGGATGCTGGCCTCGGCCAACAGGGCGGCCACGATCTCGCCGCCGCGCCGAGCGTAGACGGGCGGCGGCAGGGTCAGGGTCGCCTCGAAGCCGTCGGCGTAACCGGCCTCGGCCAGCAATGCCCTGGCCTTCGCCCGATCGTGCGGGTACAGCCCGGTCAGGTCGATGTAGCCGGCGCGATGGGGCGCGAAGTGACTGCCGATCGGCGTGCCCTGGCCCGACATCGCGCCGTCGATGACGACCTGGCGGTCGATGGCGTGGCTGATGGCACGGCGCACACGAACGTCGTTGAAGGGTTTGCGGGCGTTGTTCATGGCGAGGATGGCCTCGCCTTCCGTCGTCCCCTTCAAGATGGCGAAGCGTTCCTCCCTCTCGAAGCGCGGCAGCGTCTCGAAGGCGCCGAACGGCGGGAAGGTATCGACGTCGCCGGCCAGGAGCGCGGCGACCTGGGCGGCCGGGTCGCTGATGAAGCGGAAGGTGACCTCGCGCAGCGCCGGCTTGGCTCCCCAGTAATCGGGGTTGCGCAGCATCACCACGCGGTCGCCCGCCACCCAGCGGTCGAAGCGGAACGGGCCGGTGCCGATGGGCTTCTGCTTGTTGCCGGCCGCCGACTCCGGCGCCACCATGGCCGCGTCGCCCTGCGCCATATGGAACAGGAAGAGGCCATCGGGCCGCCCCAGCCGCACCGCCACCGTCAGGGGATCGGGGGTGTCCACCGCCTCGATCGGCTGGAAATAGGGCTTTTGGGCGTTGACGCTGTCGGGCGCGCGGGCACGATCCAGCGCGAATTTGACATCAGCGGAATCGAACGCGCTGCCATTGTGAAAGCGCACGCCGCCGCGCAGCTTGAAGGTATAGACCAGCCCATCGTCCGACACCTCCCAGCTTTCGGCCAAGCCGGGAACGATATGGCCATCGCGGTCGATGCGCGTCAGCGTCTCGAACAGGTTGGCGTAGGTGACCTCGTCGATGGCGCCGGCGGCCCCGGCGGTGGGATCAAGGTGCGGGGGCTCCAGATGCATCCCCACCACCATGGAGTCCCGCGTCGCCGCCCCCACCGGGCCGGAAACCACAACCGCCAACGCCGCCACGACCGCCAGCCACCGCATGTCACGCCCCCATCCCAAAATTGCCCCGGATGATGGCAATGCTGCGGCGCGAGATCAAGCGCGCGGAAAGTGGTTGGTCAGCAGCCTTCGGCCATGTCGTAGATGGCGTCCATGTCCGACACCGACACCTTGTTGCCCTCTTGGAGGGAAATGACACCGGAAGTCTTCAACTGGGTGAAGGTGCGGCTGACCGTTTCCGTCGTCAGACCCAGGTAATCGGCGATGTCGGCCCGGCTCATCGGCACATGGACCGGGTTGTCCTTATGGCCGCGCCGGGCGGCGCGCTGGGACAACATCAGCAGGAACGAACAAATCTTCTCCTTGGCTGTCTTGCGCCCCAACAACAGCATCTGGTCCTGCGCGGCGGCCAATTCGTTGGACGCCATGGAGAACAGGCGGCGCTGCATCTTCGGAAACTCGTCGAGCAGCGTTTCCAGCTTGCGCCGGGGAAACTTGCACAAGGACGCCGACGTCACCGTTTCGGCCGAGTAGGCGTAGGTTTCGTTGACCGCCAGCCCCAGGAAATCGCCCGTGACGAGGAAGCCGGTGATCTGACGGCGCCCGTCGGGCAGCAGCTTGTACAGCTTCACGGTGCCGGCGGTGACGTTGTAAAGGGCGTCAGCCGGTTCGCCTTCGGCGAACAGCGGCTGGCTGGACTCGATCCGGCTGTTCTGGGAGATGTCGGCCAACCGACGCAATTCCTCCGGCTCCAGCGCCGCGCACACGGTCAGCCCACGCACCGGGCATGCGCCGCAGGGATTGACGTCCGTCGTCGTAGCCTTGTCGCGCGTACGCGCGGAGTCAAAAGGAGGCATGGAGGTTTCCAACCGTCACCGTCCTATCGGTCATAATGGTCACAAACCGAACAGTTGGCAACCATACAGACAATAATCCCTGCGTATGAACCCAGGCTTTCCCGGTGACTTATAGAACCAAAGAACTAAGACCATAGAGATTTACGCGCTCATCGCTTACCGCCCGGCGGCACCGGCGTATCGTCGTCATCAAACAGGATGCGATGGGCGGCGCCATCCAGGTCGTCAAACTGGCCGGACTTGAGAGCCCAGAGAAAGCCGATCAGCCCGATCAGGCCCAAGCCCAGCATGGCCGGAATCAGGTAAAGCAGAACGTCCATGGAATTGGCTCCGGTGCGCGCCCAGGCGCAGCGCGTTGGCGATCACCACCACCGACGACGAGGACATGGCAAGCGCCGCGACCAGCGGCGTGACGTATCCGGCCATCGCCAGCGGCACGGTGAACGTGTTGTAGAGGAAGGCGAGCGCGAAGTTCTGCCGAACCAGCCGGCCGGATCGCCGGGCGACGTCCAACGCTTCCAGAATCGGCCGCAGCCGCGTTCCCTGGAACACCACGTCGGCAACGGTCTGGCTAACATCCACCGCCGTGGACGGCGACATGGACACCGATGCCGCCGCCAGCGCCGGAGCGTCGTTGAGCCCATCGCCGACCATCAGCACCTGACGCCCTTCGGCCACCAGTGACTGAAGTGCCGCCACCTTGTCGGACGGTGTCCGCTCGGCGCGCCAGTCGTCGATGCCCAGCCGCCGGGCCACCTCGGCCACCGCACCCGATCGGTCGCCCGACAACAGCACGATTCGCTTGCCCTCGGCCCTCAGCGCCGCTACCACGTCGGCGGCGTCGGCGCGCAGGGTGTCGGTGAAGCCGATCCGCACCGGCGCCCGGCCGGGTCGGGCCAACCACATCTCCGGCCCCGAAAGACTGTCGTCCCCCCCATCCGCCGCACCGGCGAAGCGGCGGCTGCCCAGCCGCACTTCGCCTTCCGGCGTGTCGAGCGCCAGACCGGCACCCGGCACCTCGCGCACCCCCGCCGCCACCGCCACGCCCGGCCGGGCGGTCAGCAGGGCGCGCGCCAGGGGATGGCGACTGACCCCGGCCAGCGCAGCCGCGAGGTCGAGGTCCGCCGCGTCCAACCCGGCCAGATGCGGCTCGGGATGGCCTTCGGTCAGGGTGCCGGTCTTGTCGAATACCACGGTATCGATGGAAGCCATCCGCTCCAGCGCGGTGGCCGACTTCAACAGAATGCCCTGGCGCATCAGCCGGGCCGAGGCCACCAC
>DASPMK010000405.1:0-3576 GCA_035627075.1 Azospirillaceae bacterium | reverse complement strand
TCCGGCCACAAGCTGTATGGGCCGACCGGCATCGGCGTGCTCTACGCCAAGGAGGCGATCCTGGAGTCCATGCCGCCCTACCAGGGCGGCGGCGACATGATCAGCCGCGTCACCTTCGACGAAACCACTTTCAAGCCGCCGCCGCACCGCTTCGAGGCCGGCACCCCGGCGATCATCGAGGCCATCGCCCTGTCCGCCGCCCTCCAGTACCTCCAGGAACTGGGCATGTCGGCCATCGCCGCGCACGAGGCCGATCTCTTGGCCTACGCCCACGAGCGGGTGGCGGAGATCAAGGGGCTGCGGGTGATCGGCACGGCGAAGGACAAGGCGTCGATCCTGTCCTTCACCATGGAGGGCGCCCACCCGCACGACATCGGCACCATCGTCGATCGCGCCGGGGTGGCGATCCGCGCCGGGCATCACTGCGCCCAGCCGCTGATGCAGCGCTTGGGGGTGGCGGCGACGGCGCGGGCCTCCTTCGGACTTTACAACACCCGCGAAGAGGTGGACGCGCTGGCCTCGGCGCTCCGCACGGTTCAGGAGATTTTCGGCTGATGCTGGACGAACTGCGTGAGCTTTACCAGGAAGTGATCCTGGACCACGGCAAGAACCCGCGGAACTTCCGCCACCCGGACGACGCCAACCGCCACGCCCACGGCGACAACCCGATGTGCGGCGACCAGATCGACGTCTTTTTGAAGATCGACGCCGACGGCCGTATCACCGACGTCGCCTTCCAGGGCAAGGGCTGCGCCATCTCCACCGCCTCGGCGTCGATGATGACCGAGGTGATGCTGGGCAAGACCGAGGCTCAGGCGCGTCTGCTGTTCGAGAACTTCCACGAGATGTGCACCAAGGACGACCCCCATGTGCATGAGGGCGTGGACGAGGACGCCATGGAGCGGCTTCAGGTGTTGTCGGGCGTGCGCCAGTTTCCCATGCGGGTCAAGTGCGCCACGCTGGCCTGGCACACCATGCAGGCCGCCGTGGAAGGTGACAACAAGGCTTCGTCGGAGTGACTGCGATGGCTGGAATGGAAGGGATCACCGAACCGGTGGCGGACAGGCCGGACAGCGAAACCCAGCCGGCCGATCCGCGCGCCGAGCTGATGAGCCGCATCATCGATTCGCTGAAGTGCGTCTACGATCCCGAGATCCCGGTGGACATCTGGGAATTGGGGCTGATCTACCGCGTCGACATCGCGTCGGACAACGCGGTCGAGGTCGACATGACCCTGACCACCCCCAACTGTCCGGTGGCCGAGGACATGCCGATCAAGGTCAAGGAGATGGTCGAGGCCACCGAGGGCGTGAACGGCTGCACGGTCAATCTGGTGTGGGAGCCGCCGTGGAACCAGGACATGATGTCCGAGGTCGCCAAGGTTCAGCTCGACATGTTCTGAACGAAGCAAGAAGAGAAGGGGAGCGAGAAATGGCACGTCCCGCCGTCATGACGATCACCGAGGCCGCGGCCGAGCGCGTCAAGGCGCTGCTGTCGCGGGCCGACAAGCCGGTGGTGGGCCTGCGCATCGGCGTCAAGCCGCGCGGCTGCTCCGGCATGAGCTATTCCGTGGACTACGCCGAGGCGGCCAAACCGGGCGACGAGGTGGTGGAGGACAAGGGCGTCAAGGTCCTGGTGGACCCGTCCGCCACCCTGTTCCTGGTCGGCACGGAGATGGACTACGTCGACGACCAGATGCAGTCCGGCTTCGTGTTCCGTAATCCGAACGAGAAGGGGCGCTGCGGCTGCGGCGAGAGCTTCACGGTCTGATGGCCGCACGGCCCCGTTATTGCGCGGAACCCGGCCCCTGAGAGGGGGTCGGGTTTTTTATTGCGTCGTGAACGGATATAAATTTCACAACAGTTGCCGCTTCTCATTGTTCTGCGGCCATGGTACCAAAAAATATCACACCACCAACCGTTGAGCTGGACGAACAAATGGCTTTGCGTGACGGTACTCCCGGCAACGATACTCTCTCTGGTACTTCCGCAAACGATACCCTGCGTGGCGCCGCCGGTGATGATACTTACGGTTATGAGTTTCCTGGCGGTAATGACATATTCAGCGACGCCAGCGGCATCGACACCCTCCGGTTGGACCTGGACGAGGATGTGAGCGGCGACCTGTACCGCTCCGGCAGCGATCTGGTCGGCCGCCTGTATCGGGCCACGGCCCCATCCGCCATTCACACCTTCACCATCACGGGCCATTACGGGGCCACCCCGGTGGAGCGCCTGTCCTTTGGCGACGAGGGCTGGCTGACTATTGCCCGCTCCACGGTCGGCACCGGCGATGACGAAATGATCGCCGGATCGGCGGCATCGGAAGCCCTGTCGGGCAATGGCGGCCTCGATCTCATGTTCGGCTGGGACGGCAACGACGTGCTGTTGGGCGGTGCCGGCGACGACGACCTGAGCGGCGGCAACGGCAACGACACTCTGGTGGGTGCCGCCGGCGAGGACATGTTCAAGGGCGGTCGCGGCAATGACGTGCTGGACGGTCGCGGTGATGGGGCGAGCGTGCGTGACGGGGTGGGCTACGGCGACAGCCCCGCCGGCATCGTGGTGAACCTTGGCGCCGGCACGGCCCGTGACGGTTTCGGCGGCATCGACCGGCTGATTCAGATCGAGAAGGCGTTCGGCTCCGGCTACCACGACACCCTGATCGGCGGCACCGGCGACAACGTGTTGCAGGGCTACGGCGGCAACGACGCGCTGGACGGCAAGGCCGGGGCGTATGACACGGCGGTGTTCGCCGGTACCCGCACCCAATACGCCATCTCCTTCAGCGGCAGCGCTTTTTGCATCGTCCGCGACAAGCGGACCGGCCGCGACGGCACCGACCGGCTCACCAACATCGAAACCTTGTGGTTCGAGGGCGAAAACCGGGGCTATCGGGTAGCGGACCTTCGTCCCTCGGGCTCGCGTCGGGCCAAGGCGCTCGAAGCCGCTCTCGGCCAGACGGCGCCGCCGCTTGCTGGGTGTTCCTCCGCGAGCCTCGCGACGACGGACACTCCCCGCCAGGGCTTGTTCGGCGCGCTGGCTGCGCTCGGCTGATCATCGGTGTGGAAAAAATGCCCCTCTCCCGGGTCGGGGAGAGGGGCAGGCGAGGGGATCGTCGATGGCAAGGAACTGTCGGCGCCGTCAAATGCCGGTGCCGGCGGTCTCCTGGGCCATCTGATCGGATTGCTGAGTTGCCTCGCGGCGGGCGGCGGTAACCCCGGCCTCCGCCACTTCGGCGGCCCGGTCGGCGGCCTCCCGGCTCAAGTCGCGGGTTTTCTCCATGACGTCGTCCCGGATATCGCCCATCCAGCGATCCTCGGCTTCGGTATGGGGCAGGGAGGCGCCGACGGCGGCCCCCAGCGCCATGCCCATCAACCCGGCGACCACGGGATGGTCGTCCACCATCTGCCAGAAGCCCTGGGTGTAGCTGCCCGTCTCGGATGAGCCGGGACTTGTCGAGCGGGTGCGCTGGGTTGCCGACTGCATGGTGTCGGTGGCGCGGTGGCGTATGTCCTCGGCGGAGTGGCGTACCGTTTCCGCGGCGCTCTGGACGCGATGACGGACATCCTCGGCG
>DASPMK010000404.1:0-16641 GCA_035627075.1 Azospirillaceae bacterium | reverse complement strand
GGTGCCGCCAACGGCAGCGTCGCCAGCACTCCCGCGCCGGCCAAGGGCGCCGCCGCCCCCGCCCCGGCGGCCGCGCCGGGCGATGAGGACGACGCCGCCAAAACGGCCACCACCTCCGACGACAAGGCGGTGGACTACCAGCTGACGCGGGCCATGGATCTGCTGCGGGGCGTGTCCATGTTCCACGCCCGAGCCAATTGATCGAAAGGCGGCATTCCCCGTGCGGTTGACCCTTCCGCATCTCGCTTTCCTCGGCCCCCTCCTTGTGGGGGTGCGGAAGGTCATCGCACGGGCGCCTTTCTTCCTCGGCGGCGGGGCGGCGATCGCCCTGCTCGCCGTCGGCGGTTGGTGCCTCTACTACGGCGAGGAAACCACCACCGAGCGACGGTCGCACATTCCGCTTGTGGTCGTGCCGGTGGCCGGGTTCGTCGCGACCCAGCCGCAGGCGCCGGAAACGCCCAATCCGCTGGCGGAGCCTCCACAGCCGGGTCAGATCGTTCAGGCCGCCGCCACCGCGCCGCCGCGGCGGCCGGACCCGCCGGTGGTCCTTGCTCCGGCGCCATCGCCCGGACTTATCGAGGAGTCCCGCTTCGGTCCGCTGCCCCGCATCGGGGCCGATGGCCGCACTCCCTGGCAGGTCTATGCCCGCCCCTTCCCCGCCGCCGAAACACGGCCGCGCATCGCCATCATCATGGCCGACCTGGGCCTGTCGGGCGCCACCACGGGACTGGCCATCCAGAAACTGCCCGGTGGCGTGACACTGGCCTTCGCCCCCTTCTCCGAGCGCATCGACACTTGGGTCGAGAAGGCGCGCGCCGATGGCCACGAGGTGCTGCTCAACATTCCGATGGAGCCACGCACCTACCCGCGCGATGATCCGGGCCCCAACACGCTGCTCACCACCCTGTCGGTCGAATCCAACATCGAGCGGCTTGAATGGGCCATGGCGCGCGTGTCCGGCTTCATCGGCGTCACCAGCGTCACCGGCAGCAAGTTTCTCGAGTCGGGCAGCACCATCCTGCCGATCCTCGAGGACGTAAAGAAGCGCGGTCTGTTGTTCCTGGACGCTCGTGCCACCGGCAGCCTCAACGCCGCCCATACCGCCGCCCAGCTCAATATTCCGCGGGCCGGAGTCGACCGTCAGATCGACTCCGACCCCGCCCGTACCGCCATCGACGACCAGCTCCGCGCGCTGGAGGAAATCGCCAAGCGCAACGGCGTGGCGGTGGGGCTGGCCTTGCCGTTCCCAACAACCATCGAGCGGCTGTCGGGGTGGCTTCCCGGACTCGGCGACAAGGGGTTGGTGCTGGCTCCTCTGTCGGCGGTGGTCAATCTCCAGAAATTTGAATAATGCCCAGGAATGCCGACATGGTTGATCGCGAGTCGCTGCCCTATCGCCCCTGTGTGGGCGTGATGCTCATCAACCACGACGGCCAGGTATTCGTGGCGCAGCGCCTCGACACGCCGGGAGCCTGGCAGATGCCGCAAGGCGGCATCGATAAGGGAGAAACGCCCCACGAGGCGGCCCTGCGCGAGCTTGAGGAGGAAATCGGTACCGCCAAGGCCGAGATCCTCGCCGAAAGTCGGGGGTGGATCTGTTACGACCTTCCCGACCATCTGCTGGGCAAGGTATGGAAAGGCCGCTACCGGGGGCAGGAACAGAAATGGGTCCTCGCCCGCTTCACCGGCGGCGACACCGACATCAACCTCGCTACCGACCACCCCGAATTTGACGCGTGGCGCTGGGTGATGCCCGACAACCTGCCCAGCCTCATCGTCCCCTTCAAACGCGCCACCTACGAGGCGGTGCTGGCGGAGTTCCGCCCGCTGCTTAAACCTTAAGCGGCCAGCTTTGCCAGCCGCTTGGCCCGCTTGCCGATCATCCACCATGCCAGTCGCGTGACGACAGTGTAGGCCGGCGTCTGGGGCGTAAAGCCGCACGCCTTGAAAATCATCGCCACCCCCTTGTCGATATGCTTGGGGCGGTAGAAGCCGTAGGCGATACGCATATAGGCGCGATTGCACTTCTGATGATCGTAGACCTCGTCGTCGCCGGCATTGGCGGCGTAATAGGCGTAGGCCAGTTCGTCATCCTCGCTTTCGGTGATCCGGCCCAACGCCACCTTGAGTCGCTGGAACCGCGACAGCGCGTCCTTCTCCAGGTACTCCTTGAGCGCGATATAGAACATGCCGTAGTGCCGGAACTCGTCGGTGGCGATCCGCTTGCAAATTGCCTTCAAAACCGGCTCATCGGTCTTGTCGTGAATGGCCGTGTAGTAGGAACTGGTCCCCGTCTCCACCATGCAGCGAGCGATCAGCTCGCCGGCCCGGCTACCGCGAATCGACGCTATCGAGTTGATGGGGATCTGGAACCCGGTGCGAAATCGAGCGAAGGCGCTCTCCAGGCTCCACGATGGGTCCACCATTTCCGCCCAGCGCCCCAGCACAGCGCCATGTTGAACCTCCTCGACCGCCCAGTCGCGGGCCAAAGCCTGGAATTTCGAATC
The DNA here is from genome assembly GCA_035627075.1 of Azospirillaceae bacterium. GTDB lineage: Bacteria > Pseudomonadota > Alphaproteobacteria > Azospirillales > Azospirillaceae > DASPMK01. Next base: position 14,134 of record DASPMK010000404.1, on the reverse strand, counting down.
GCCCCGGAAGACGTTGCAGAGGTAAGTGGTGTAGTCGTCGGCGTTGTATTCGACCAGCGCGGCGGTCTTGATGACCGCGACCAGATCCGCATCGACCTTCGCCCGATCGAAGGTGTGCCAAGGGATGTCATCGAGGGTCCAGTGCTGATAGGCCATGGTCTGCACCGCCTCTCGCTGGTGGCCGCACGTTGAACGGATCGTCGGCCAGGGCGCCTAACCGCGCCGGGTATTGGGATCGTGTTCTGATCTGACAACAGCTCCGGAATATCGGCAAGGCTGACGGAAGGCGTATGACATGCGCCAAAACAGTATCGCCGGCGCTCCAGGAAGGAGCGCCGGCGATGACAAAGCAAAAACCACTCTATATGCTGGCAGGCGGCGAGCTTTGTTAAGCCGAACCGCCCACTGGCAATCGATTATCAGTGCGCGACCGCGATACCCCCGGAAGCCGCTTCAAGCTTCGCACGAGCGATCACCAGCTGGGCCTCCAGCTTGCGGCGCTCGTCATCGGTCTTGGCGTCCTCCACGTCTTCGGCGAGGTTCTTTACCTCCTGCTCAGCCTGGACCCGATCCAGCTCACCCACCGGGGTCGCTTGTTCGGCCAGCACCGTGCACCGCTTTTCCGTCACCTCGGCGACACCGCCCGCGACGAACACGCGGTCAACCACGCGGTCACCCTCGTACATCTCGATGGTGCCAGCTCGCACAGTGGCGATCATCGGGGCATGGCCCGCCAGCACACCAAAATTGCCTTCGGTGCCGGGCACCACGACCATGTCCACCGCCTGGGACACCAGCAGGCGCTCCGGCGACACCAGCTCGAAATCAACCTTTTCGGCCATGTCCTCTTCCTTGAAACGCCCCCCTCCACCCGAAGGGGAGAGGGGTTTCTAGCCAGCGTCAGTAAGGGCGGCGTCAGCCGATCAGGCCTCGGCAGCCATCTTCTTGGCCTTGGCGACCGCCTCGTCGATGGTCCCGACCATGTAGAAGGCCGCTTCCGGCAGGTGATCGTAGTCACCGTTGACGATGCCTTTGAAGCCCTTGATGGTGTCTTCGAGGTTCACGAACACGCCCGGCGAACCAGTGAACACCTCAGCAACATGGAAAGGCTGCGACAGGAAGCGCTGGATCTTACGGGCACGGGCCACGACCAGCTTGTCGTCTTCCGAAAGTTCGTCCATGCCCAAAATCGCGATGATATCCTGGAGTGACTTGTAGGTCTGCAGGATGCGCTGCACGTCGCGGGTGACCTTGTAGTGCTCTTCGCCGACCACGCGCGGGTCAAGAATGCGGCTGGTCGAGTCGAGCGGATCCACGGCGGGGTAGATACCCAGCTCGGCGATCTGGCGCGACAGCACCGTGGTGGCGTCAAGGTGCGAGAACGAAGTCGCCGGTGCGGGGTCGGTCAAGTCGTCGGCGGGCACGTAAATGGCCTGCACCGAGGTGATCGAGCCCTTTTTGGTGGTGGTGATGCGCTCCTGCAAGGCGCCCATGTCGGTGGCCAGCGTCGGCTGGTAACCCACCGCCGAGGGAATGCGGCCGAGCAGCGCCGACACCTCGGAACCCGCCTGCGTGAAGCGGAAGATGTTGTCCACGAAGAACAGCACGTCCTGACCTTCCTCGTCGCGGAAATACTCCGCGAGGGTCAGGCCGGTCAGCGCAACGCGGGCGCGAGCACCCGGCGGCTCGTTCATCTGGCCATAGACCAGAGCGGCCTTGGAGCCGGGACCGTCGAGCTTGATAACGCCCGACTCGATCATCTCGTGGTAGAGGTCGTTACCCTCGCGGGTACGCTCACCCACGCCGGCGAACACGGAGTAACCGCCGTGCGCCTTGGCGACGTTGTTGATCAGCTCCATGATGAGCACGGTCTTGCCCACGCCGGCGCCACCGAACAGGCCGATTTTGCCGCCGCGGGCGTAGGGGGCGAGGAGGTCGACCACCTTGATGCCGGTGACCAGCACCTGGGCTTCGGTGGACTGCTCGACAAATTCCGGTGCCGAACGGTGGATCGGCAGGGTCTTCGTCGTGCCGACCGGGCCGCGCTCGTCCACCGGATCGCCGATGACGTTCAAAATGCGCCCCAGGGTCTCCGGGCCGACCGGCACCGAAATCGGGCCGCCGGTGTCGACTACCTCCTGCCCGCGCACCAGACCGTCCGACGAGTCCATCGCGATCGTGCGGACGGTATTCTCGCCAAGATGCTGAGCGACCTCAAGCACCAGGGTCTTGCCCTCATTCTGCGTGTGCAGCGCGTTCAGGATGAAGGGCAGATCGCCTTCGAACTGGACGTCGACGACGGCGCCCAGCACCTGGGTGATCCGGCCGACGGCGTTAGCCTTGGTGGTGTTGGCCATGGAGTACAGCTCCCTCGGAACTCAATTCTGCCTGCAATAAGGAATCGCCCGCCGCTCAGAGGGCCTCGGCGCCGGAGATGATCTCGATCAGCTCCTTGGTGATGTAGGCCTGGCGCGTGCGGTTGTAGGTCAGCGTCAGCTTGTTGATCATGTCGCCGGCGTTGCGTGTGGCGTTGTCCATCGCGCTCATCCGCGCTCCCTGCTCGGAAGCGGCGCTCTCCAGGAGCGCGCGATAAACCTGGATCGCCAGATTGCGCGGAAGCAGATCGATCAGAATCTGCTCCTCATCCGGCTCGAACTCATACAACGCCTTGGCTTCGGTACCAACTTCCACCGCATCGCCCGGCGTGGCGTCGGGCAGCGCGAACGGCACGACCTGCTGGACCGTGACGATCTGCGAAATGACCGACTTGAATTTGTTGTAGACCACCGAGCAGACGTCGAACTCGCCCGCCTCGAACATCTCGAGGACGCGCTGGGTGATCTTATCGGCGTCGGCGAACGAAAGCCGCGGCTTGCCGATGTCTTCGTAACTCTGAATGACCAAGCCGGCAAAGTCGCGGCGAAGCAAGTCGCGGCCCTTGCGGCCGACGGTCATGACCTTCACCGTTTTCCCGGCGGCTTGCAGCGCCTGGATTTGGCGGCGGGTCTCACGCACAATGCTGCCGTTGAAGCCGCCGCACAGGCCGCGATCCGAGCTGATCACCACCAGGAGATGGACGGCATCGGAACCCGTACCGGCCATCAGCTTTGGCCCTTCACCACCCGACTGCACATTGGCCGCCAGAGACGCCAGCATGCGGCCCATACGCTCGGCATAGGGACGACCCGCTTCAGCCTGCTCCTGCGCGCGGCGGAGCTTGGAAGCAGCCACCATCTTCATCGCCGAGGTGATCTTCCGCGTCGATTGAACGCTGGCGATCCGGTTTTTTAGGTCCTTGAGGCTAGGCATGCCGGCCCTTCTTCGTCCCGAATTGGCCCGTGTCCCTCCCGGCTCCGCTTGGCGCCGGAAAGGACACGGATCTTACCCGTGATACCGTCTGATCGCTGAAGAGATCAGACGAACACCTTGGCGAAGTCTTCCAGGAAGGCCTTCAGCCGCTCCTCGGTGGCCGGCGAAATAGCCTTCTCGGTACGGATGGTGTCGAGGATGCCCGCGCCCTTGGCCCGAACCTCCTCAAGCAGCTTCTTCTCGAAGCGGGTGACATCCTCGACGCGAACCTTGTCGATATAGCCACGCACACCGGCGAAGATCGCCACAACCTGCTCCTCGACCGGCAGCGGCTGGTACTGCCCCTGCTTGAGGAGTTCGGTCAGACGCGCGCCACGGGCCAGCAGACGCTGGGTAGAGGCGTCGAGGTCGGAGGCGAACTGGGCAAAGGCCGCCATCTCGCGGTACTGCGCCAGTTCCAGCTTGATCGAGCCGGCAACCTGCTTCATCGCCTTGATCTGCGCAGCGGAACCCACGCGGGACACCGACAGACCGACGTTGATGGCCGGGCGGATACCCTTATAGAAGAGACCCGTCTCAAGGAAGATCTGGCCGTCGGTGATCGAGATCACGTTGGTCGGGATATAGGCCGACACGTCACCGGCCTGCGTCTCGATCACCGGGAGGGCTGTCATCGAACCGGCGCCGTTGGCGTCGCTCAACTTCGCCGCGCGTTCCAGGAGACGGGAGTGCAGGTAGAACACGTCGCCGGGGTAGGCTTCGCGACCTGGCGGACGGCGGAGCAGCAGCGACATCTGGCGGTAAGCGACGGCCTGCTTCGACAGATCGTCATAGAAGATCACCGCGTGCATACCGTTATCGCGGAAGTACTCACCCATGGTGCAGCCGGTGTACGGCGCCAGGAACTGCAGCGGTGCCGGCTCCGACGCGGTAGCGGCCACCACAATCGAGTATTCCATGGCGCCGGCATCTTCCAGCGCCTTCACGATCTGCGCGACGGTCGAACGCTTCTGACCGACAGCGACGTAGATGCAGTAGAGCTTCTTCGACTCGTCACCACCCTCGTTAATCTTCTTCTGATTGAGGATGGTATCGATGATGACGGCGGTCTTGCCGGTCTGGCGATCGCCGATGATCAGCTCACGCTGGCCGCGGCCGACGGGCACCAGAGCGTCGACGGCCTTCAGGCCGGTCTGCATCGGCTCATGCACCGACTTACGCGGAATGATGCCGGGGGCCTTGACTTCGACGCGCTTCATCTCAGCGTCGACAATCGGACCCTTGCCGTCGATGGGGTTGCCGAGGCCGTCAACGACGCGCCCCAGAAGACCGCGCCCGGCCGGCACCTCGACGATGGCGCCGGTCCGCTTGACGGTGTCGCCTTCCTTGATGCCCCGGTCGTCGCCGAAAATCACGACGCCGACGTTGTCGACTTCAAGGTTCAGGGCCATGCCCTTCATGCCGTTCTGGAACTCGACCATCTCACCGGCCTTGACGTTGTCAAGACCATAGACACGGGCGACACCGTCACCGACCGACAACACCTGGCCGACCTCGGCGACATCCGCCTCGGTCCCGAAATTCGCGATCTGCTGCTTGAGGATCGCGGAGATTTCCGCGGCGCGGATTTCCATCAGCCAACCCCTTTCATGGCGAGTTGCAGCTTGTCGAGCTTGGTACGCACGGAGCTATCGATCATGCGCGAGCCGACTTTAACGATCATGCCGCCGATCAGAGAAGGATCGACAGTCACGGCGACGCCCACCTTTGACCCGAAGGACTTGCGCAGCGCTTCGGTCACAGCTTCAACCTGGGCATCGGAAAGCGGACGGGCCGCCACCACGTGCGCGGTCGATTCGCCGCGACGGTGGGCGAGTTCCGCCAGAAAACCATCGATGGCCTGGCGCAGAACGAACAGCCGGCGATTGACGGCCATCAGGCCGACAAAGCGCTTTACAGTGTCCGACACGCCCATCTGATCGAGAATCGCCGCCATCGCGCGGCCCTGTTCGGCGCGCGATAGAAGCGGGTTCCGGACCATGCGCTGAAGCTCAGCGCTCTCATCGAGAACCTGTTTGAGACTGGTCAGATCCTGCTCGGTCTGATCCAAGGCCCGCTGCTCATCGGCCAGCTCGAAAAGCGCTGTCGCGTAACGCGCCGCAAGCCCCGATACGCCTGTTCCTTCGGCTGCCACCTGATCCCTCGGCTGATGCGGTAGACGTTTGGAATTACAGGGCCTTAAGACTTCCTATTTCCAGCGGGCCGACCCCTCTTCCGCCGGGCGAGCGGTCAAATAACACAGACATGACAGGCATGCAACCGAGTCTAGACCGTGCGAGGGTTTCGTTTTCGTCATCGGGCGCACATTCGAGGGGATGCACTACCCCAGAGCGGCGAATTAACCACTAAATGTTTTATTAACCTTAACCACGCACTCTCCCGGCGCGGCCCCGGCGTCGTGTCAAAAGAGGTGCGAGCATGACCGTCATCGCCTTTTCCGTAGCCCGGTTTACACCGGCGGATCTGGCCGAATTCAACGCGATTGCCGAGATCAAGCTGAACCAGGGACAGTGGGCCCAGGTAACGCGTGAGTCCGGACGTGACTTTGACCGGCTGATCATTTGCCTGCCGGGGCTGGACCGCCCCGTGTTCCGCTTCGAACGCGACCGGCATGGGCGTTATCGACTACACTTCAACGATCGCGCCGGTTGGTACGTCATCGGCTCCGGTACCACCGCAGGGGAATGCCTGGCGGTCTGGCGCACCCGCGCGCGCCGCTCCTCCGCGACCTAGCCGCGACAACTGGCCGCACCCCGTTCAGATAAGGACAGATCGGCCAGGATCAAGGCCGGGGGGCTGAATCAGGGGCACTTCCCACCCCGACACCGGGCGCATCGGCCATGACCGGGGGGCGGCGCCATCGGAGTCGGGGTGGTCGCCTCCTCAATAAAGAAGGCCCACCTGCATCAATTCCTGGGGAGCCACCGTGACGGCGGTCATAGGAAACTGTAGGGGTCCACGTCCACCTGGACCCTCACGGTGCCCGGCACCTCCACCTCCCCGAGCCAGCGGGCCAGCAGCGGCTGGACCGCGACATTGCGCGGCGCCCTCAACAGCAACCGGCGGCGATGCCGACCGCGCAGAACGGCCAGGGGAGCCGGCGCCGGCCCCAGCACCTCGATGTCGGTGTTGCGCGGCGCGGTCCGCCCGAGATCACGGGCCACCCGATCCACCGCATCGGCGTCCTCGCCCGAGACGATCAGCGCCGCCAGCCGGCCGAACGGCGGCATGTGATGCTCCAGCCGCGTCTCCGCCTCCAGGTCGAGAAAGCCGTCGCGGTCCCCCTGACTCAATGCCTGCATTACCGGATGCTCGGGCATGAAGGTCTGGAGAAAGACGCGGCCCGGCCGCTCGGCGCGGCCGGCGCGCCCGGACACCTGATGCAAGAGTTGGAAAGTGCGCTCGGCCGCCCTCAGATCGCCACCGCCGAGTCCCAAGTCGGCGTCGACCACCCCCACCAGGGTCAGCATGGGAAAATGGTGTCCCTTGGCCATCACCTGGGTGCCGATGACAAGGTCGATCTCGTGCTCGACCACCTTTCGGATCATCTCCTGCAACGCCGCTGGGCCGAGAATGGTGTCCGACGCCAAAAGCGCCGTGCGCGCGTCGGGGAACAGGTCCATCACCTCCTCGGCGATGCGCTCGACGCCGGGACCGCAGGCGGCCAGCTTGCCCTCGGCCCCGCAACTGGGGCAGGCCTCGGGCAACGGCATGGAATAATTGCAGTGATGGCATTGCAGCCGGCGCGCCAGGCGATGCTCCACCAGCCACGCCGTGCAATTCGGGCATTGCAGGCGAAAGCCGCAGGCCCGGCACAGCGTCAGGGGAGCATAACCGCGGCGGTTCAGGAACAGCATCACCTGCTCGCCGGCCGCCAGCGTCGCGGTTACCGCGTCGCGCAGCACCGGCGATAGCCAGCGCCCGCGCGGTGGTGGCGCGCGCCGCATGTCGACCAACGTCACCTCCGGCAGGGTGGCGTTGCCGTGGCGGGACGGCAGGTCGATGCGGCCATAGCGGCCGGTGTCGCAATTGACCAGGGTCTCCAGCGACGGCGTGGCCGACACCAGCACCACCGGAATGCCGCCGAGGAAAGCGCGGGCCACCGCCATGTCGCGGCCGTGATAGACAACACCGTCCTCCTGCTTGAAGGCAGGCTCGTGCTCTTCGTCGACGATGATCAGACCGAGGTCGGGATAGGGCAGGAACAGAGCCGAGCGAGCACCCACCACAATGCGCGCCTCCCCCGTCGCCACCGCCCGCCACATGGTACGGCGTTGCGATCCCGTCAGTTCCGAGTGCCACTCGGCGGGCCGCGCCCCGAAGCGCCGCGAGAAGCGGTCGAGTTGCTGGGCCGACAGGGCGATCTCAGGCAACAGCACCAACACCTGCTTGCCCGCCTTCAGCGCTGCCACCACCGCCTCGAAATAGACTTCGGTCTTGCCCGACCCGGTGACGCCGTCGAGCAGCGTCGCCGAATAGCCGCCCCCGACCACTTTGGCGGTCAGAATCCCGGCCGCCCCCGCCTGCACGTCCGACAGCATCGGTCCGGGGCACGTCGGGTCGGGCATGGCCAGCCGCCCCGGCGGCGGCAGGAGCAACGCCTCCAACAGCCCGGCATCGGCCAACCCCCGCACCACCGCCGTGCCGCACGCCGCCTCGTGCGCCAGATCGGCCGCCGTCAGTGGCGGGCCATCGGCCAGCCGGTCGAGCACCCGCCGGCGCGCCCCGGTCATCTTGAAACCCGGCGGTGGCACGATTTCCGACCGGCGGTAGGCGGCCACCGGCCGAAGCGGTTCCAACGCCGCCAGCGCGCTCAGACTCATGCGCAACACCTGGCCCGGCGGCGTCATGGTATAGGCGGCCACCCAGTCGATGAACTTGCGCGCAACCTCCGGCATCGGCGGCACGTCGAATCGCCGCACCACCGCCTTCAGCCGGCCGTCGGCCACCGTCCCGGCCCCTTCCCCCCATACCACGCCCGGCAGCAGGCGCGACCCCAGCGGCACTTCCACATAATCGCCACCGTTGAGGGAGAGATCGGCCGGCATCCGGTAGTCGTAGGCTTCCTTCAGCGGCAGCGGCAGCAGCACGCGGACGCGGCGCCCCCCCCCGGATGGAGTTCCGGAAGGGGGATCATCAGGCCCGGAACTGGCACCGAAAAGATCCATGGGCTAGAGTGCCCCCTGATGCGCCACCCGTGGCGGCAGCCTCGCATGCAAGGATCGATACCTCATGAAGTTCTTCGTCGACACCGCCGATTTGGCCGAGATCCGCGACCTTGCCGAATCCGGCCTTCTGGACGGTGTTACCACCAACCCCTCCCTCGTCGCCAAGACCGGCCGCAATTTCCTGGATCTGGTGGCGGAGATTTGCTCGGTGGTCAACGGTCCGGTATCGGCCGAGGTCGCGGCCACCGACTTTGATACCATGCTGGCCGAAGCGCGAGTGCTTTCCAAAATCTCTCACAAGGTGGCGGTGAAGGTGCCCCTGACGCCAGCCGGACTCAAGGTGTGCAAGATCCTGTCGTCGGACGGCGTGATGGTCAATGTTACCTTGTGCTTCTCCGCCGCCCAGGCGATCCTGGCGGCCAAGGCCGGCGCCACCTACGTGTCGCCGTTCGTCGGCCGCCTGGACGATGTGGGGCAGGACGGCATGGGCCTGATCCGCGATATCATCGCCATCTACAACAGCTACGCCGATTTCGAGACGCAGGTGCTGGTGGCCTCGATCCGCAACCCGATCCATGTGGTGGAATCGGCCAAGATGGGAGCGCATGTGGCAACCATGCCGCCGGCCGTCATCCGCCAGTTGTTCAATCATCCGCTGACCGACAAGGGCTTGGCCCAGTTCGTCGCCGATTGGGCCAAGACCGGCCAGTCCATCTTGAAGGGATAAAAACCATGGCGCAGGAACCCGGACACGACCGGCGCCCTGGCAACCGCCCTTCGGCCGAGGACGTGTCCGCGTTCCTGCGCGACAATTCCGACTTTCTTCTCCAGCATCCCGAGGTGCTGGAGCACCTGATGCCGCCGCGCGCCGACCGGGGCCGCAACGTGGTGGACTTCCAGCATTTCCAGACCGAACGCCTGCGCGCCGAGGTCGAGCGGTTGAGGGAGCAGCAACGCGCGTTGATCGCCGCCAGCCGCGCCCATATGAACGGCCAGAACCGCCTCCACGCTGCCATCCTGTTCCTTCTGGACGCCCGCACCTTCGAGCACTTCATTCAGACCGTGACGGTCGATCTGGCGGTGCTGCTGGACCTGGACGTCGTCGGCCTCGTCGTGGAGTCGAACGGCCATGACATCCCGCACGTCCATACCACGGGCGTGCGCGTGGTGGAGTCGGGCTCGGTGGACCGCTGGCTTGGCCGCAAGGACATGCGGGTCGAGGGCGACATCACTGGAAACCCCGAGGTCTTCGGCGGCGGGGCGGGACTGGTGCGCGCCCAGGCGCTGATTCGTCTCACCGTGTCCAGCGAAACGCCGCAGGGCCTGCTGGCCTTGGGTAGCCGCGATCCCGAAAGATTTCATACCGGCCTCGGTGGTGAACTGCTGACCTTTCTGGCACAGGTGGTGGAGCGCTGCATCCGGTCGTGGTTAGATTTGCCGGCCTAGACATTTCTGCATCCCAGCTTGAAGAAACGGCTCTAACCGCATAGCATTTCGGGGATTTTCGCCCTTAAGGATTAACCATGCCCGACGGCTCTCTCCCGCCGCTTGCCTTCTCCGCCGCCTCGGATGCGCTGGAGGCACTGGCGGCGTGGCGACGCTGGCTGGAGAGCGAGCGCCACGCCGCGCGCCATACCATTACCGCGTATCTGGCCGATGTCGGCGTGTTCCTCACCTTCCTGACCGAATATCAGGGGCGACCGCCGTGCCTGGGCGATCTGGCCGATGCACCGCTCGCCGACTTCCGTGCCTGGCTTGCCCACCGGGCAGCCGAAGGGGCCAGTGCGGCCACCCGCGCACGGGCGCTGGCGGCGGTGCGCAACCTGTTCGGCTGGTTCGACCGCACCGGCCGGCTGCACAATGCGGCGCTGGCGGTGCTGCAAACTCCAAAGTCCAAGCGGCCGATGCCGCGCTCGCTCACCGTCAAGGACGCCACCGCCCTGATCGACGAGGCGGCGGACGTCAGCGACAACCCGTGGATCGGCAAACGCGATCGCGCCCTGTTCACTCTGCTCTACGGCTGCGGACTGCGCATCGATGAAGCACTGGGGCTGAACCGGAACCAGGTACCACTGGGCGAGACGCTCCGCGTCACCGGCAAGGGCACCAAGCAGCGCGATGTGCCGGTGATTCCGGCGGTACGCACAGCGGTGGGCGACTATCTGGCGGCCTGCCCCTACCGGGCTGGGCGCGACGAACCGCTGTTCCTGGGCGCGCGGGGCGGGCGGCTGAACCCCGGCGTGGCACAACGCCAGATGCGGCAACTTCGGGTGTTGATGGGTTTGCCCGACAGCGTAACGCCGCACGCGCTCAGGCACAGCTTCGCCACCCACCTGCTGGCCGACGGCGCGGATCTCCGGGCCATTCAGGACTTGCTGGGGCACGCGTCATTGTCGACCACCCAACGCTATACCGAGGTGGAAACAGAGCATCTGCTAGCGATCTATCAGGCGGCCCATCCCAGGGCCAAGCGCTGACACCATCCTATTGGTGGCGAAATTTGGCCCGGACGTAGTCGGCGGCCTGGTCGGCCTTGGCGGCAATTCTGGGAAAACGCCGGCGCAGGCGTTCCAAAAGCTGCCTTGCCCAATGGTATTCCCGGCTCAGAAGCAAAAGCCCGATGATGATGAACAACCAGCCCTGAAGAATGGGCAGCACGAGACCGGGAATGCCCAACGCCAGGAAACCCCATCCCGCGATCAGGATTCCCCAGCGTTTGGCCTGAGAGCCGCCGTCCGCCATGCCTCACTCCGGTTAATCGACGTCAACCAAATGTAGGGGCAACTCTGGCTTTGAGTAGGGGCAGAGGGCCGAAAGGCCCCCTGCCCTCACCGGCTTCAGATGTGCAGCGGACGCTTGTCGACGGCCAGCGCCGCTTCCTTCACCGCCTCCGACAGGGTCGGATGGGCGTGGCAGGTGCGGGCGATGTCCTCGGCCGAAGCACCGAACTCCATAGCGAGGCCCAGTTCTCCGATCAATTCGCCGGCCATGGGGCCAACCATGTGAACGCCGAGCACGCGGTCGGTGCGGGCGTCGGCCAGCACCTTGACGAAGCCGTCGGTGGCGGCCATGGCGCGTGCGCGGCCGTTGGCCATGAACGGGAACTTACCGGCCTTGTACTCGACGCCGTCGGCCTTCAACTGCTCCTCGGTCTTGCCGACCGTCGCAACCTCCGGGTGGGTGTAGACGACGCCAGGAATGGCGTCATAGTTCACATGACCGGACTGCCCGGCCAGGATCTCGGCAACGGCCACACCCTCGTCCTCGGCCTTATGGGCCAACATCGGCCCGGCGATGACGTCGCCGATGGCGTAGATGCCCGACACGCTGGTGCGGAAGTGATTATCGGTTTTGATCCGCCTGCGCTCGTCCAATTCAACCCCGGCCGCCTCCAGGCCCAAGCCGTCGGTGTAGGGGCGGCGGCCGATGGCGACCAGCACGACGTCGGCCTCGATGGTTTCGGCGGGGCCGCCGGCGGCGGGCTCGATGGAGAGTTGGACGCCGGTGTTGGTGACCTTGGCGCCGGTGACCTTCGTGGAGAGCTTGAAGGTCATGCCCTGCTTGGCGAGAATTTTCTGCATCTCCTTCGATACCTCGCCGTCCATGGTCGGCAGGATGCGGTCCATGAACTCGACGACGGTGACCTGGGAACCCAGCCGACCCCAGACCGACCCCAGTTCCAGACCGATGACGCCGCCACCGATCACCACGAACCGGGCCGGCACCTCCGGCAACGCAAGCGCGCCGGTGGACGACACGATCTTCTGCTCGTCGATGTCGATCCCCGGCACCGGCATGACATCCGACCCGGTGGCGATGACGATATTCTTGGCGCTCAGAACCTGGGCGCCGCCGTTGCCTTCAACCGTCACGGTCCCCGGCGCGGTGACGCGGCCGGCACCCTTCACCCAGGTGACCTTGTTCTTCTTGAACAGGAATTCGATACCCTGGGTGTTCGACTTCACCACCTTGTCCTTGTGGCCCATCATGACGTTCAGGTCGAGTTCCACGCCCGCGACCTTAACGCCGAAGCCCGCCAGATGGTGCTTGGCCTCGGCGAACTTTTCGGAACTGGAAAGCAGCGCCTTGGAGGGGATGCAGCCGACGTTGAGGCAGGTGCCGCCCAACGTGTCACGCTTTTCCACGCAGGCCGTCTTCAGACCGAGTTGGGCCGCGCGGATCGCGCAGACATATCCACCGGGACCGCCACCAATCACCACCACATCGAACGCATTGTCGGCCATTTTCCTCGCCTCCGCCTTTTTCACGCGTCATTACTTGGAATTCACCTCGCGGAAAATCACCGCGACGGGGATTTATGGCGCCTTGCCCGTCAACTGGCAACGGTTGAAACAAATCGCAAGGGTTGCAAAAACCCGCCGAACAGCAGCAGTGGCAATTGTTAACCCTTAGTGCTAAATTATATGATCTGCTGCGGATGGTACGGGCACGCCCATGCCCAGGTCACGGCCGGACATCTTGCCCGGCGTCGGTTAACCTGCCGTTTTCGTCCTGATCATCGGCGGCATCGGTTTTGGGTTTCTCGAGAATTGGTGACGCGAACGATGGCCGACAAGCCACCGCACCAGAAGCACCACGAGTTGGCGCATACGTTGCTTCGTACCTTCTATGAGGCGCTTGAGCCCCATATGGGAAAAGGCCACATCACCAAGGATGAGTTGGACAAGGCCTTCGCCCTGATGGCGTCCTACTGGCCGAAGGTGCTGCCGCTGTTCGCGGTGACGTGCAAGGTCTGTCAAGAACAAAGCCAGCGCACCTACAACCCTGACGCGCGACGCAAAGACTTCCTGACCCGCATCGTATTTTCCTACATCGTCGCCAACGTGGCACCTCGCATGGATTCGCTCAGCGGCAAAAAGTTTCCGCAAGTAATCGTGCGGGGCATCCAAAAGAACGTTACCAGCATTTTTCACGAAAAGGAATACGAGACTCTGAACCTGCAGGCTCAGACGATCTTCTCCCACATTGGCACCGACGACGACCGGGAAGCCTGGACGCTGATCTCCAAGGACGAGACGATGCAGCTCCTGGCAGACAAAATCATGGTACGCCTACTGCTGCGTTTCAAGCAATTCAACCACCAACGTCAAGTATTTACGCGCAACATCACCCTAAGTCTTCTGGAGGACAACTACGCCTTCACCGATCAGGACTTTTGTTTGATTTTCCAGGCAATGTTTGGGAAGTTTGAAGACGCATTAAAGCTGGAGGAAGGCCGACTAAAGGTCGATCTTTACTACGGCGAAGAAACGGCGGAGAAGCTGGGCAAGATCTTTTTCCACTTCAACCAGTTCAAGCAGAGCGCGGAATTGAGTGCCCAGTCGCAGGCCATGCGCAAGAGCGGTGCCCCATCACGCCAAACCAGCCGGCGCTGACCGGGTCCCGGAGAGGGCACAAAACACCGCCAGCAAAGAAAAAGGGGCCTTTCGGCCCCTTCTCTTTTTTCGGGTCGAATGCCCCCGGTCAGACTTCCAGCAGCAGACGCTGCGGGTCTTCCAGGCACTCCTTGACGCGCACCAGGAAGGTCACGGCCTCACGTCCGTCGATGACGCGGTGGTCGTAGCTGAGCGCCAGAT
>DASPMK010000403.1:0-12636 GCA_035627075.1 Azospirillaceae bacterium | reverse complement strand
GGCTACGCCCTCCAGCCATTCGGATGCCCCCCATCGAATAGCATACACGATATTTCCATTAATCGACCCGAACATCAAACGCCTCAACCACCACGAAACCATACCCTTGTTTTAATCTCGATACCATTAGATTACTCCCTAACTACCCCATTTATTACATTGAATATTTATTATCTTCATTGATACTTGCAGTGCGCCTGAAGCGTTCGCTCGCCCCCCTGCGCACAGAGAAAATCATGTCCATTCATCTCGATGCCGACGTCGACAGCCGCCTGCTGATTCGCGAAGAAGGGCCTTTACCCCTTCCCCTGGTATCGACCATCGCCCTGTTGATCGACGCGGCGGTGCTCGCCAGCACCGCCGCGTCCATTTACTGGAATCCTTATTTTCGGACGCTCGGCGAGGATGCCCCCCCTACCACCCTGATCGCTCTTCTCGTGGCCATTTCGCTCGCCTCCGTCGCGGCATTCCACTTGGCAGGTCTTTACCGGCCAAACCGGATACGCCGCCAAGGCTTGCAGGCGCTGGGGGTATTGGCATGCCTCGGCGCCCTCGGCACGGTTCTGCATGTCTTGTCGAAGATGCTGACCAACCCGGGGATTGAAACCAACTCCTGGCCGCTTGCCTGGGTCCTGAGCACCACGGCCGCCATCCCCATCCTGCGGTCCTTGTGGGCGTGGCAGGTGCGGCAATGGACAGCCGCCGGCCGCTTCGCCCGCCGCGCCGTGGTGATCGGCCTTGGCGACGCGTCGGCCCGCCTCATCGCCGAGCTGACCGAAGACAAGGGCAACGACATCGAAATCCTCGGCGTCTTCGCCGAGCGCGACGACGACCTTCCGGTTTCGTTCGCGGGCCGCGAGGTGCTGGGTCCCATCAGCCGGCTGCCGGCCTTCGTCCAGCGCCAGCCGGTGGACGATATTCTGGTGGCCCTGCCCTGGACACCCGGTTCGCGGCTGACCGACGCCGTGCGGCTGGCTCGTATGCTGCCCGCCAACGTCCGCCTGTTCCCCGATCTGCCGGACCTGACCGGCGGCCGTGTCGGCGCCAGCAGCTTCGGCGGCGTGACGCTGTTCGACGTGGCCCGGCGGCCGCTGGCGGAATGGGACGGCGTAGTGAAGCGCGCGGAGGATCTGGTGATCGCCGGCCTGTTGCTGATCCCGATCCTGCCCCTGATGGCTCTGGTCGCGCTGGTGGTGAAGCTGACCAGTCCCGGCCCGGTCCTGTTCCGCCAACGGCGCTTCGGGTTCGGCAACCGGGTGATCCGGGTTCTCAAGTTCCGCACCATGTACGTCGATCGCGGTGATCCCTCGGGTGCCGCCCGCACCACCCGCGACGACCCGCGCGTCACCCCGGTGGGCCGGTTCCTGCGCAAGACGAGCCTGGACGAACTGCCGCAGTTGTTCAACGTGATCCGGGGCGACATGTCGATCGTCGGCCCGCGCGCCCACGCCGTCGCCATGCATGTCGGCCGCCTGCTCTACCACGAGGCCGTCGATGATTACATCGCGCGGCACCGCGTGCGGCCGGGCATCACCGGCTGGGCCCAGGTGAACGGCCTGCGCGGCGAGATCGACACCATGGAAAAGGCGCGCAAGCGGATTGAGTACGATCTCTATTACATCGACCACTGGTCGGTGGCGCTCGACATCAAGATTATCGTCAAGACGGTGCTGGTCCTGTTCAACGATCGCAACGCCTACTGATACCAAAGGCGGTTGATGGCTTCCATCAACCGCCTTTGGTATGAAACGAACGGGGCCTGAAGGCTTCAATCGCATCCCCCTAGCCTTGATCTGTCGGGTTCAATGGTTCGCGGACGATGGAAGCCGGCGCACAAAGAAGAAGGGCGGGGGCTTTCATCCCCGCCCTTTGCCGTTTCCCGGAAAGCGATCAGGTCACCGCGCCCGGCTGTCTGGCCTGGAGGCGGCCCGAGAGGAAGCCGGCGATCCGCTCGATGGTGCGCAGATCGTCGAAATCCAACTCCTCCAACGGGATCGTCAGTTCGAATCGCTTCTCCAACAGCAGCACCAGTTCGACCAGGGACACGGAATCCAGCACCCCACCCGCCAGCAGGTCGGCATCGACGGAGGGTACGGCAAGGTTCAGCTCTTGGGCAAAAATGCCGGCAAGGGCCTGAGCGATGTCGGATGACTGCATCGTAAACGTACCTTTCGGCATGGCGTGGAACTCAGGAAAGGACCTGGCCGGCTCGCAGAACCGCCGCCGGGCGCATGAGCCGCCCATCCAGGGCAAGATGGCTGACCAGGACGAGGGCGTCGCCACAGGCGACCCGCGCTCCGGTCTCGTCCAACGCCACCACCATCCCCGGCGGCGCATCGGTCGCTTCGGCACTCAGCCGGGCCTTGGCGATGGCCATCTCGCAGCCATCGAGCCGGGTCTTGGGATGCCCCCAGGGTGAGGCGAAGGGGTGGTAGTCGCAGGCACGGACAAAGTTCACGATGGCCGCCGCCGGCCGCTCCCACGACAACCGGCCCTCCTCCGGCACCCGCCGGCCGAAATAGCGTCGGCGCGCCGGGTCCATGGGCTGTAGCGTCGGCGACCGTGCTCCGGTCGCCAGGGTGGCGATAAGACGGAGCACCATCGGCAGGCCCAACGTCACGCAACGGGCATACAGCGTCAGCGCCGTGTCCTCCGGACCGATGGCGAAATCGGCCCGCTCGACGATGCCGCCGTCATCCACCCGCCCGGTCATGGCGTGCAACGTGACGCCATGGTGGCTTTCGCCGTGATAGAGCGCCCAACTCGGCGGATCGAGGCCGGCGTATTCGGGCAGCGGTCCCGGATGCAGGTTGAACGCGCCGAGGGGGGGTGCCGCCAGCACCGGGCCGCACATGATATGGAGGGAGTGGACGTTCAGCAGCGCGTCCACCCCCTCCCGGCGCATGGTATCGGCGAAAGCGGGATCACGGACCATCTGCGCCGGCCACACCCGATGCCCCAGGGTGCGGGCAAGGGTCCAGGCCGGTCCCTCGGGCGTGGCCAACACGCCGGCGACGCGGCAGCCGGTCCCCGCCAGCGCGCGCATGAGCTTGAGCCCGGCCGACTCCTCGGCGGCGAGCATCACGGTCGGATCCCTCATACGATCGGTCCCTTTTGAATTGGCTTCACCCCGGCCCGAACACCTCGTCGTGCAGGCGGCGCCGATCGATTTTGCCGTTGGCGTTCTTCGGCAAGTCGGGCAGCGTCGCCCATCGCGTCGGCACCATGTAGCCGGGCACGAGATCCGCCAGCCGTCGGCGCAGGTCGGTCGGCGTCATGGCGGCGCCATCCTTGGCGGCAAAGGCGCAGCAGATCGTGGCTCCCTCGAAGGCTTCGGTGCCCACCGCCACCACGGCATAATCCTTCAGGCCGTCCAGCGTGCCGAGTGCCGCCTCGATCTCGCCCAGCTCGATGCGGTAGCCCCGGCTCTTGATCTGGGTGTCGGCGCGTCCGACAAAGAGAACCTGCCCGTCGGGCCCGACGCGCGCCAGATCGCCGGTGCGGTACATGCGGCCGTCGCCCTCGCCGTCGCTGATGTCGGGGACGAAGGCGGCACGGGTCTTCTCCGGATCTTCCCAATAGCCGGCGGCCAGCCCCACCCCGGCGATATAGAGGTCGCCGGTTTCCCCGAACGGCACCGGCCGAAGCTGGGAGCCGAGCACCAGCAGCCGCTCGCCGCCGCAACCCATGCCGATGGGAATCGCCGCGCGGGGATCGCGGGGGCATTCCGGCACGGTGTAATAACTCGACGCGATGGTCGTCTCGGTCGGGCCGTAGAGATTGGTGAAGCGGGCGTGCGGCAGGTGCTTCATCCAGTGGATCAGCGTCGGGGTGGGCAGCACCTCGCCGCACCACAGCACCCGTCGCAGGTCGGGGAAGCCGCCCGGCTTCACCACATCCGTCCTGGCCATGAAATTCATGGCGGACGGCACCGAGAACCATTGGGTCAACCGCCGGTCGCGGATGAATCCGGCCATCTTGTGCGGCAGCAGGTTCAACTCGGGCGGCACCATGTGCAGTTCCGCCCCGGCGGCGAAGGCGCCGTAGATGTCGAAGGTGGAGAGGTCGAAATGCAGCGGTGAGTGACCCGACACCCGGTCACCCGGCCCCATGCCGAAATACCCCACCGCCCACTCGACGAAACGGGCGATGCTGGAATGACGGATCACCACGCCCTTGGGCTGGCCGGTGGAACCGGAGGTGAACAGGATATGTGCCCGCTCCTCGGGGGAGCCGGTCAACGCCAGCGTGCGACACGGCAGGGTATCGACATCACTTTGGCCGAAGTCGAAGGCCGGATCGTCGCCGCCCAGGCATCCGTGCTTGGCGACCCGCGCCTCGGGACATTCGGCCCTCACTGCCGCCAGAAGCGGGCATACGGCGGCGGTCGCCAGGATCACCCTCGGCCGGCAAGCCTGGATGATGCGGGCCACGCGGGCCGGCGGATTGTGGATATCGACCGGCACATACAGGCAGCGCGCCTTGAGCGCCGCCAGCATGGCGACCACCGCATCGGGCGACTTCGGCAGCAGGAGGGCGACGCGCTCACCATCGCGGCAGCCGGCTTCGCGCAGGGCGCGGGCCAGCCGGTTGCTGGCCCGCTCGACCTCGCCATAGGTCATGCGGGTATCGTTCCAGACGATGGCGGTCGCCTCGGACCGGCGCACCGCCGTTTCGGAAAACCATTCGTGCAGAAGATGGGGCATGTCAGGCCGCGCGCTCCAACGCCTTGTCAAAAACGGTCTTGATGTGGGCGAACTCCTCGGCGGACGGCACGATGTCGAGGATGAAGCTGCGATAGCCCTTGGTCATGTAGCGGGCCAGCTCAGCCGCAACGGTGTCGTAGGCGCCGACGAGGTAGGGGCAGAAGGTTTGCGACCGCTGGAAGGGACCAAGCCAGTAGGGGGTTTCCGAGGCCGCCCGCTCGCCGAGCGTGGACAGTTGCTGGTGCCAGGCGCTGTCGCTCACCGTCATGGCGAGGCGATGGCGGATCGCCCCCTTGCGGTCGTCGGGAAAGCGCGCTTGGGCGATCCGCCACGCCTCGCCCGCGTCGTGGCGGGAGATGATGCCGACGCGGATGCCGCAGGGCACGTCGTACCGCTGATCGGCGTCGTCCTCCTCTTCCGGCGGCCGGGGATAGCGCACCGCCACCGCGCCGATATCCTGGGCCGCCTTCATTCCCGCGTCCGACGACCCGGAAATCAGGATGTCGGGGAGCAGCTCGCGCGGCAACGCCGGTGTCAGGGTGAGGTTGTTGACGGTATAATACCGCCCCGCGAACGACACCGGACCGCTGTCGTCCAGAAGCCGGCGCAGAATCAGGGTGTATTCGGTGGTGCGGACGTAGCGGTCGTCGTGGGGCGTGGTGTCGCCCAGCGCCACGAGATCGTTGCGGAAACCGCCGGCCAGCATGTTGAGCGCCACCCCCCGGCCGTGCAGCAGCCCGAAGGTGGCGACCATCTTGGCCGCCGTATAGGGGGGCCGGTAAATCGGCTGGACCGCCACCAGGGGCCGGAGCCGGCGCGAGTTCTGAAGCACCACCTGGGCCACCGGCCAGGGATCGACGATTCCGTTGTCGGTATAGACCAGCATACCGGCGAATCCGGCGTCATCGCTCCAGCGGGTATGGGCGATGACGGTGCCGAGATAGTCGGCGGCGGGGATGTCCTTGGACTGGGGACAGGTGGAGTAAAGGCGCAGCGGTTGGGATGCCGGGGAGATCATGCGTCACCTGGTTCGCTGAGGTTGGGCGGCGACCTTGGGCGCCACGGTGTCGTAGGAAGCGCTGCCGTTGCCGATTCGAATGTCGTCGACATAAAGGACGCGGGAGCGAGCGCCGGTATCCCGCGGGTCCTGCCATGCCCACTTGTAGATGCCGATCTTCATGTAGGGCCCGCGGGCGTCGTTGTAGGTGTTGCCCTGGTTGGGCAGGTCCAACACCTTGACGCCGTCGCGCCACAGCGTCAGATGCCCGGTATCGTCGGCCGCCCAGCGGATGCTCCACACCCAGTTCGTCCAGCGGCCGAGGAACGGAGCGACAGGGCCGAGATCGTGGGCTTCATCGCGCTCGTAACGGCCGGACACGGTGAGCGGCCGCGAATCGCTGCGCACCCGCACCACGAAATGGGGAGCGCCGTCGCCTGCGGGCTTGATCTGCAACGCCACCGGCGGATTGCGCCACGCCTCGCCCAGGTCGCGGTCGGGAATCTCGTGCCATTGGGTGATGATCTCAGGCGTTGAATCGGGCTCCCAGCCGGCCGGCAGGTAGAGACGCAACCCGTACCAGTAGCCATGGCCCAGCCGTGCAGCGCTGCCATCGATGAAGTCCGGTTCCGGCAGGCCGCGCACCGTCAATTCGGTGCGGTAGGTGACCGGATCGTCATGACTCAGCGCCAGCATCACCGCCCGCTCCCCATCGACCTCGACGATCCGGCCGGTGTCGTTGCCGGACGGAGTGAGGCCCAGGGCGCGCAGAGCGCCTCCCCGCTCGAAGTCCAGCTCATGGAGCAAGCCCACGCGCCCCGTGCCCGCCACCAAGGCGGCCGATACGGCAAGGAGTGCTGTAATGGGCAAACCGGCCTTGGGGCGCAAGGTGGCCCTCTCCTCTTCCAACCGAATCCAACAAAACCATTCATAACGGTAATGAACTGACCGGACTTTGCCTCCATGTTCTTGAGAGTTAAAGATATCAGGGAGGCTATTCCGCCTGTTTACTCCTCAGGCATAGGAGTATTTCTAGGTTGTCGTGCGACGGGCGCGTTCGACATCATCTTGCCATCGAACGATTTCACCGAAGGGGAGACGAACGCCTCCAATGCGCCCGCGGCATCCGCCGGAACGGCCGGTAGAATGCCCTTCGCCTCCGAACCGCCGTCCCGACCAGCCCGCGAAGGATGTTTTCTTGACCCGGCATCACTGGTTGATCATCGGTGTGCTGGCGGCCGCCCTGATAGCGACGGTCGTCGGCGCGCTCGACCCGAATTTCAAGCTCCCGCCGGAGCGTGGGCTGGACAAGCTCCTCCATATCGGCGTCTTCACCTTCCTGTCGATTCTCGCGGCCTTCGCCCAACCCGGCCGGCTGTGGCCGTGGCGCACCGTGCTGGCGCTGGCAGCCTTCAGCCTGGGGCTGGAGGTGGCGCAAGGCTTCGACGCGGCCCGCGACGCCTCGCTCAAGGATGCCGTGGCCAGCCTGATGGGTGTCGCGACCGGCTCGATCATCGGACAGTGGAGCCTGCGAGCGAGATCATGACCGTTCCCACGCCTCTGACTTCCGCGCGCCCGGCGCCGCCGCTTCCCACGCACGTCCGCCTGACCATCGGGGTGATCGCCCGCAACGGATTACCGTTCCTCAACGACTGTCTGGCCTCGCTTCCCACCCACGGGGCGTTGGGCGGCGTGCTTCAGATCGTCCTGGTGGACTGCGCCTCCGATGACGGCACCACCGCGGTGATGCTCGATTTCGCCCGGAGCCGTCGCGACACCCGCGTCTTCCGGGTGGACGGCACGGCAAACGCCGCCGTCGCCCGCAACGTCGTTCTGGACAATGCCGGCCCCGGTTACCTTCTGCTGCTGGATGGGGATTTCGTGCTGGAGCCGGACTTTCCCGCCCGCGCCTTCCAATACATCGAGCGGGGAGAGGCGGCGGCGGTGGCCGGCACCTATCGCGAACAGCTGTTCGACGCCGAGAATCGCCCCTTGGGCGATGTCGGCTGGCGCCATCCACCGCCCGCGGAGCCGCACCCGGTGCGGCTGACCGGCGGTTCGATCTTCCTGGGGCCGATGGCCCGCGCCTTGAACCTGCGCTACGACGAGCACCAGCGGATTTGCGAAGACTGGGACTTCTCGCTGCGCACCAGCGCCCATTGCCGCATCCTGCGCGTGCCCGAGCCGGTTGGCACCCACCTGACGCACCACTACTTCTCCGCCAAACGCTGGCGCAGCTTCTACACCGACGTCCGCCCCCGCATCCTGGGCCAACTGCTCCGCAAGCACCTCGCCCACCCGAGCTGCCTGGCGTCGCTGCTGCTGTCGGAGCGCGGCATGGCCCTGGGCGGGGCCATGCAGGTGCTGGCCATCGCCGGGCTGACAACCGGAACGCCGTGGCTTACCGGGCTGGCGGTGATGATCCTGGGCGCCGACGCCACCCGCCAACTGCTCAAGGCGCCCTCGGCCGAACGCGGCATCCGCGTCGCCCACTGGGTATCCACGCGGCTGCCATCGCCGTGGATGCTGGTCTTGGGACTCATCCGGCCCAAGCCCCACCAGCCGAAATACAGCGTTCGCCCGATCCACTGACACGGCCCGAGGAGCGTCGATGCCCAGCACCTCCACTGCCGCCCTGCCCGCCTTCGACCGCGAGAGCGTGTCGTGGTGGCGGGTCGGCCTTCTGGCGATCCTGTCGCTCTATCACAACGAGCTGCTGGCCGCGCTGATTGGTATCGGCGACGAGGTGATGCGCCAGATGGGCTTCCCCCTGCTGATCGCCGGGGCGGGCCTGGGTTTGCTGTTCCTGCTGATGACCGGGGCGCTGTTCCGCCATCCCTTCCTGTTGTGGCCCTTGGTGCTGGTCGGCGTGTTCATCCTTACGTCGCTGTTCGCCAACACCGTCTTCTATCCCAAGTCGCTGAAGGACTGGCTGCCGGCGCACTACATCTACCTGCCCATCCTCCAGTTGTACCTGATGGCGGCGCTGCGCTACACCGACCGCGACATCCTGTGGGGCCTGCTTTTCACCGGCCTTGTGGCAGCAGTGCTGACGCTGGGATACCGCTTCGGCGCCTTCCAGTTCCTGGAGTACTACAGCCGCCGCTCGATCTTCGGCGAAACCGAGCGGCGCGTCGTCGTGATGAAGTACGAGTTCCTGTACGCCACGCTGGTCCTGCTCAGCCTGGGAATGGCCTCGCGGCTGGCGGTATGGGCCAAGGGGCTGGGGCTCTTGGGCCTCGCGCTGCTCCTGGCGCTCCAGATCGGCGTGGTGCAAAGCCGGCAGGGACTGATCGCGGTCGGCGTGGGGGCCGCCGTCCTGATGGCGCTCGACCGCCGCACCTTCGAACCGCTGACGCTGCTGACCCGCGCCGCCCTGGGGCTGGTGGCACTGGTGGTGGTGCCGATCGCGCTGGCGCCTTACATCGACCTGCTCGGCCGCGACGATCTGGTGGAAAGTGACCAGCTCAACGTCGGCATCCGCCTCCAGGCGTTCCAGCATTACCTCGGCTATTTCCGCGAAACCTGGGGGGTGGGCTTTGGCATGTCGTCGCCCTCGGCCCGGCTCAACAACGTCATCGCCGAGGCCCTGGCCCACGCCTACAACTTCTCCGATCTCGGCCTGTGGGCGGCGTTCCTGCAGTTCGGCATCGTCGGAGGATCACTGGCTACTTTCCTTACCCTGCTGACCATCCGCACCGGCATCCAGGCCGCCCGCACCCTGCCGGACCAGGACGCGTGGCGCCCGGCGGTGCTGGCCGCCTACTTCATCGGCTGGATGTGCGTGCCGGTGCCGATCAACGTCTTCACCCTGCCGAAATCGATCCACTTCGGGGCGTTGGCGCTCTACCTCGTCTGGTACTACCGCAACGCCCTCCGCTACCAGCGATCCGCGACAGCGCCAACACCGGCCGTCCCCATCACCTCCCCGCTTCCCGCCTGACAGGATTCTCCGACCCATGGCCTGGAAACGCACCGCGACCCTTCTGGCGGCCCTGGCGGCGCTGCCGATCGCCGGCTACGCCGCCTATGGCCTTGGCTACGCCTGGTACAACGCCCCATCCGACGACGACCTGCCGTTCACCGCCGACTTCGAGACGGGCAACCTCGACCAGTGGCGCTGGTCAGGAGCCATGCAGTTGTGCTGCGGCCACTCGGCCCAGGTGGTCGCGGACACGGCGCGCGACGGCCGTCACGCCGTGCGCATGACGCTCCGGCGCGACGATCCCCTGATGCGCGGCAGCAAGCGGGCGGAGTTCCGCCTGCCGTCCAACACGTTTGGCGAGACCTACCGCTACGCCTTCAGCGTCTTTATCCCCGTCGACTGGCAGCCTGATCACAACGGCGTGCTGCTGGCGCAGTGGCACAACGTGCCCGACATCATCTTCGGCGAGGATGCCGTGCCTCCGCCGCTACGGCTGTACGTCAAGGGCGACCGGATGTCGGTTGAGGTCCGCTGGGACGCCCACCCCCTGAGCCGCCATCCCCTGCGCGACGAGCAGACCGACGGCTTCGCCGTGGTGTGGGTCGGCCCCTTGGAAACCGGGCGCTGGATCGACTGGTCGTTCGACGTGCGCTGGTCCTGGGGCGATGACGGGCTCTTGGAGGTGAGCAAGGACGGCACCGTCATCGTCGAGCGCCACGGTCCCAACGCCTACCACGACCTCATCGCCCCTTACTTCAAGATGGGCGTCTACGTTCCGGTGTGGGCCGACGAAAACCGCCCGGCGGAAATGACGAGCCGCACCGTGTTCTTCGATGCCGTCGATGTTCGCCGGCTCAAATGAAGCAATTCCTGAAAAAGACGAAAGGCCGGAGAGGGTTTCCCCCTCCAGCCCCGCGCCTTTGGTCTGATTGCCCCCAGATCAGACCAAAACGTTGGCAGCGGTAAAGCCCGTCACGTTCTGCAACAGGATGCTGCCGTGGTCCTTGACCGCGACCATGGTCCCGCCCGCCGTCTGGCTGGTTGAGATTTGGCTGCGGGTGAAGCCGGCGCGGGTAAGGTCGAGGACGTCCGCGCCCTTGGTGAAGTCGGAGATGACGTCGTTTCCGAACAGCCCGTCGAAGTGGAAGACGTCGTTGCCGGAGCCGCCGGCCAGCACGTCGTTGCCCACCCCGCCCTGGATCAGGTCGATGCCGTCGCCGCCGAACAGGCTGTCGGTACCGCCGCTGCCCCACAGGGTGTCGTTGCCGATCGACGCGTACATCACGTCGTTACCATCCTCACCCTTGAGGAAGTCGTTGCCGGGGCCGCCGAACAGCTGGTCGTTGCCCATGCCGCCGAACATCCGGTCGTCGCCGTCCTGGGCAACCAGGCGATCGTCGCCGTTCTGGCCGAACAGCAGGTCATTGCCGGTGTAGCCGTAGAGCCCGTCGTTGCCCAGCCCGCCGTACAGGGTGTCGTTGCCGCCCTCACCGTAAATGCTCTCGCCGCCGGTGGTTCCCTGAAGGACGTCGTTGGCGCTGGTGCCCTTGATCGGCGTTCCGGCCGGAGTCGGGGTCGGCGTGGGAGTCGGCGTGGCGCCGCCGGTGGACCCGGTGCCCGACGGCGTCGGGGCGACGGAGTCGTAGTTGCCGGTCTTGTTGGCGACGCGGATGTCGTCGTAGTACAGCGTGCGGCTGTCGGCGCCGGTGTCCTTGTCGCTCTGCCACGCCCACTTGTACTCGCCGAGCTTGAAGTACGGACCCTTCTCGTCGTTGTACATGTTGCCCGAGTTCGGCAGGTCCAGGACCTTCTTGCCGTCGCGGAACAGGGTCAGCTGGCCGCGGTCGTCGTGCGCCCAGGTAACATCCCACACCCAGTCGGTCCACTTGCCGATCGCGCCCTTGATCGAGCCCAGGTCGTAGACCTTGTCGCTGTCGTAGGAACCGGACTTGGTCACCGGGTCGGAGTCGTGGCGGACGCGGACCTGGAAGTGGGCATCACCGTCGCTGGTCGGAACGATCTGTAGCGCCACCGGCGGGTTGCGCCAGCCCTCGCCACGGCCCCAGTCGGGAATCTCGTGCCACTGGGTGATGATTTCGTTCGAGCTGTCCTTCTCCCAGTCGGCCGGCATGTAGGTCTTCAGGCCATAGAGGTAGCGCTCGTTCATGTGAGCGTAGGCGCCGTCGTGGAAGTCGGTCTTGGGCAGGTTCCGCAGGGTCACTTCCGTGCGGTAGGAAATGGGGTCCTTGAAGTGGTCGAGATGGATCTTGACCGCCTTCTCTCCCGCGATATCGACCACCTTGGCCGTGGGGTTGCCCGACGCAACGAGACCTTGAGCACGAAGATCGGTGTTGGTGTTGAAATCGGCCTCGTACACCAGGCCGGCGCGGTTGTTGGTGAGCGCCATTAAAACTCTCCTCGCTTCATTGTCGAGGAGGCTGCCCTTCCCGTCCCCACAACTCCCGGCGGCTGCGCCATCATCGGGATATCGGGTTCGGAGAACAAGTCGGCGGGATGCCGACGCGCCAAATCACACAACGCTCTGTACTCGTAAAGCGCCGACCTGAATTCGGCTGGACGAGACGCGATAACTTTCCAGTCCCCTCAGGTCGTCTTGGAGCTTTGGCTTACCTTCTTCTGGTCGCCGCCGCCTGTCGTGTGGTCTAGCGCCCTCCTTTCGTTTGAGGAGAGTACGCAGATTTTTCCCCAGGTTGTTTAGCCAAAAAGACGACGATTATGAAGCGGATGAGGGGTAATAAAGGGGAAAAGTCCATTTTTTTTACCCCTTCAGAACACACGAGAAGGGGTTAGAGCCTCACACGGCGGTGGAGCGGCGTCCGAGGGGCAGGCGGCACTTCAAAAGCCGCTCGATGGCCGCGTGCTCCCGACCGCTGAAGGGCCAAAGGATCAGCGTCGCGACGCCGTACAAGAGGACCGGCAGGGCGATCAGCACTTCCAGCCGCGGCTCCCCGCCCACAGCCAGCCGGAGCGCCAGGGCACCGGCGGCG
>DASPMK010000402.1:0-6960 GCA_035627075.1 Azospirillaceae bacterium | reverse complement strand
GGGAGGGGAGATAGAAAAGCTTCGGGCGGCAGCCCGGCGGAGGGAACCTTCCGCCGGGCTGCCGCCCGAAAACTTTAGCAGCGGTGTTGACCGCGCCACCCTATCGACCAATGCCAAGGCATCAACCTGTCGGGTCTAACGGCTTGCGGATGATGGAAGCCATCATCCGCAAGCCGTGGGATTAGAACACGTAGCCGACGCCGACGCCGATGAGCCACGGGTTCAGATCGACGTCGGAGGTGACGGCGGTCGCGCCCAGGGAGGCCTTGAGGTCGGTGTTCAGCCACAGCTTCTTCACGTCGACGTTCAGGTACCAGGGGCCGCCCAGAGCGACGTCCAAGCCGGCCTGGAGGGCCACGCCGAACGAGTTCTCGTAGTCGGTCGAGGACAGGGCGCCCGAATCCTCGTTGTAGAAGATGGTGTAGTTGACGCCGGCGCCGAGGTACGGCGAGAACTGACCCTTCGGGTTGAAGTGGTATTGCAGGGTCAGGGTCGGCGGCAGCAGCGACACCTTGCCGGCGTCGACGGTGCTGGTGCCGAGCAGGGCGGCGGCGCCCGCGTTCAGGCCGGCGTTCACGTTGTGACGGCTGGTGCCGAGGATCAGTTCGGCGGCGATGTTGTCGGTGACGAAGTAGGTGAAGTCGAGCTCGGGGATGTAGTCCTCGTCAACCTCGGCCTCGCCGATGGTGCCAAGGCCGGCGGCGGCGACCTCACCGTCTTCCTGCGGCACCACGGCCAGGGCGCGGGCACGGACCATCAGGCTGCCGGCGGACTTGCCCTTGATCTGCTGGGCATCGGCGGTGCCGGCGGCGAAAGCGGCAGCCAGAGCGGCGATAACAAGCGCGGCGTTCTTCAGAGCCATTCGCGTCTCCATCCTAAAGAATTAACAATCAGAACTACGTGTCCCTGATCTGTCGAGACGCTTAGCATAAAATTTGAGACACCGGAACGCCTTCCGAATACCCCCAGCCGGTGCGGTTGAGCGGTGGGAGTATGCAAAATACTATCAATGGTCGTAAATGGCACGGACAAGGACGCGAAAATCTATGCTGT
This sequence comes from Azospirillaceae bacterium, assembly GCA_035627075.1. Lineage (GTDB taxonomy): Bacteria > Pseudomonadota > Alphaproteobacteria > Azospirillales > Azospirillaceae > DASPMK01. The sequence goes on along the minus strand of DASPMK010000402.1, from coordinate 5,907 downwards.
CGGTTGAAGAATGCCTAAATTACAGGCGTTCCCCAGGGGCTTTCACCTTCGGAAAGCCCCTACTCTCCGCGCGATTTGGTCGTCTTCGTGTCCAAAGCGCCACAGATGTGGCGTGAATGCTGCGGCGACCCGTCGCACGCCTCCAGTTGCCCGTTTCCGGCTAGCGCAGGCCGGCGTAGCCCCGCAACGTCTCGACCTCCAGTTCCGTCTCATCGAGCCGCGCCTTGACCACGTCGCCGATGCTGATCATGCCTCCCAGCCGGCCGTCCACCAGCACCGGCAGGTGGCGGATGCGCCGCGCGGTCATGATTGCCATAAGGTCGGCGATGGTGTCTTGCGGAAGGCAGGTCAGCACTTCGCGGGTCATGAGGTCGCCCGCGGTCAAGGCCAAGGCGCGCTCGGCATGGCGGGTCAGGCCGCGGATGATGTCGCGCTCCGAGATGATGCCCAGGATTTCGTCGTTCGGTCCTGTCACGACGACGGCGCCGATGCGGTGGGTGGTCAGGCGATGGGCGACGCTGGCAATGGGCTGGTCGGGCGTGGTGGTGACGACCTTGGTCCCCTTCCGCTTGAGAATGGCGGCGACGTGCATGGCTGGTTTCTCCCCGAATCTGGGCCGACGACGGCCTCAGGGTGCCGCTCTGGCGCTCATCGGCCAACACTCCCCACCGGACTAACCCCAACGGGCTAGCGCCCGCGCATCAGGGCGGTGGGGCGGGGGGCGGTGCCGTCGCCGGTGCCGGGGCGCGGGTTTGTTGCGGAATGAGCGCCAGACAATTCTCCACGATGGCGTAGCACTGGGACAGCCGGCTCGATCCGCCGCTGGTGCCGCCGTAAACGATACGCTCCACCACGCCGTTGCGCAGGCTGAAGGTGGCCTCGCAGTCGTAGCTGTGGACGTCGTTGCCGGCGAACAACGGCAGGCCCACGCCCACACCCAACCCCGAGGAGTAGCCGCCGCTCCATACTCCCACCGACGAACTGGGGTAGGAAACCACCCGGCCGCTACGGTAGGTATAGTACTCGGCGTTATCGACGGTGGCGGAGCGTGCGGGCACCCCGGCGCAGGACAGAAGCGTCTTCTTCGGCATGCCGACCAGCGCGGTTTGGGCATAGAGCGCCTGATCGGCCTGTTGGTTGGCGCAGGCGGCGAGCGAGAAGGCAACCGCCAGGGCGGCCAGGGCCGGCACACGGCGGTAAAGCGGAAGCGGCGGGAAGGAGCGGCACGGCGACGCGGGCATGGCGGGCAACTCATAAGGAACACGATGCCGAGGATAGCCGCGGTCCATCGTCCCGGCACCAGTCCGATCGAGCTAATCCCGACGCTCCGTCACGGCGGAGGTCAGAACAGCGGCAGGTCGTGGTTGTGATTCACCACGCCGATCAGCTTCAGCACCTCCTCCAGGTGCTGCGGAACGCCAGGAGCGTCACCCTGCCCGAATGCCGCCGCAAAGTCGGCTCCGTCGGAGGTTTGCCCCAGAACCTCGGCGAGGAACCGCTCAAGGTCGCTGTCGGAAGCCATGACGACGACGTCGTCACCAGCACCGGCGTCGATGACGAAGCCATCCTGCGCCGGGTCCGCCGGGGTATCGTCGGCCGGCTGGTGCGCAGCGTGGCTGGATGCCTCGCCGGCCACGATCACGTCGTCTCCGGCAGTGCCGACCACCACGCCACCCTGGTCGCCGGCATCGATCACCACCGCCACCTTCTCCCGTGCCAGGGCGGTCGTGGCAGTCGCCACCGATTGCGCGACGGCAACCGCTTCGCCACCGGGCAGTATGGCGGCGGGTTCGGGCTCGACGGGATCGGGCGTCGTATCAGGCGCGGGCGCGGCGAGGGAATCGGCGTCCTCACCGTCACCGGCGCTTGGCATCATCGTCTCGATGTCGGTCTTTGGCGGGGTATCGGAGTCCCGGTCCGCCGGCACATCGGGAGGGGCGACGGTGAACGTTGGCGCGGCCGTCTCCGCGAGCGGGCCGCTCGGCTCCTCGTCGTCGCCATGATCGGACTCGGCAGCGCGGGAGGGGGCCGCGTCGTCGACGCTTGCCGGGGGCGCGGATGCGGTGAAAGCGGCTTCGGGCACGGTCGAAGCGGCCGACGCCTCGGGCCCGGCCATCACCAGGGCAGGCACCACCACGGCGACATGGGGCAGGAGCCCGTCTTCCGGGCGTTGGGCGGAGACATCGGCGGACAGGCCGAGCTTGGCGCGCTGGACCGGCGTCAGATTGGCCATCGCCCCGTCCGTGACCGGCAGGCCGGCGGCGTCGTAGGCCGCCACGCGGCCGTCGCCGGCGGCGAAATGCACGGCAAGGTCGATGTTCGCGGGGTGGGCGAGCGTGAGCCAGGTTTCGCCGACCTCGGTCTGGCCGGCGGCGTCTTCCAGAGGGGCAAAGAGAAAACGGTCGATCAGGGCGCGCAACGTACCGCCTTCGACCACCGTATCGCCGGTGCCGTCGTGGGCGATCAACTGGCCGTCGATCACCGCGAAGTGGGCGATAACGTCGCCGGACTGGGGGTTGCAGAACGCGACCCAGGGATCGCCCTCATCGGCCGTGCCGATGGCGACGTCGACATCGAGTCCCCGGGAGGCCAGAACATCAGCGGCGCGATAAAACTCCGCCTTGTCCTGTGCCGTCCACCCGCTCGTCCGGACGCTTGCCGGGAAGAGCGCGACGACCATTTCCAAACCCTGTTCCCCCTTTCCGAAGGGGGCCCCGGCGTCGGCCTTGACGGCCCTGGTGCCGGAACCCGCGGGCGGTATCGCCGCCCTCTAGCATCTTGCGGTGTTCGCTTTCAACCCTCCTCGCCGATGTCGGCCCCGGGTTCGTCCGGGAACAACAATCGGTAGGTGTGGGGGTCATAATACATCATCAATGTCTTAACGAACAGCTGTGGATTTAGCTCAAGCGCGTTCGCCCATCCTTCATACTGCTCCGCCGGGATGCGGCCTTGCCCGCTCTCGATCTGGGAGATGAAGGTGTAATAACGCAGCCCGATCTTTTCGGCCAGATCGCGTTGGGTAAGCTTCCGGTCCTCCCGCTGGCGGCGCAGCCATTGTCCGGCCTGCTGGCGCAGCAGCTTGGATTGATCGGTTGAACGCTGGACCACCGCTCTCATTGCCCACCCCCCGGAAACCCGAACACTGATTAGGAGATCACTTGACAGTAAATCTGTAACAGCAAAACATGAACCCGATGGCGAAGCAAGGCCCTAGAACGGGGTGAGCCGCTCCCCGAACCGACCCTTCCCGGGTCGCCGGCCGGGGGCGGGGATCTGTCGAAGGCGCCTTGGCCCCCCTCGCACGATACCTCGCAACGCCTTGTTTTTCCGCCGGTTTTGCCGGGCGGACGAACGGCGTCGATCCTCATTCGCTAAGGAGAGTATCCGTGCCCACCCCCGTCAACACCATCCTGGGCAACCAGGGCGACGATATTCTGATGGGCGCCGCGCGCGCCGATCGCATCAGCGGCGGCATCGGCGACGATCTGATCTGGGGCAACCGTGGCGGCGATTTCCTGTTCGGCGGTGCCGGGGACGATTGCCTCTACGGCGACCTGGGCGACGACACGCTGGTGGGCGGGGCGGGGCGCGATACCCTGGCCGGCGGCGACGGCGCCGACCTGTTCATGTTCGCCCGCGCGACCGATACCGATTCCGGCGCCCTTGCCCGCGATCTCATCCTCGATTTCAGCCACGCCGAGGGCGACCGCATCGATCTGTCGGCCATCGACGCCAACGCCCGCGCGGCCGGCGATCAGGCTTTTCGTTTCATTGGGCAGGCCGCCTTCTCTGGTCAGGGCGGCCAACTGCGTCTGGTCGCCGGTGAACGCGGACTTCTCATTGAAGGCGATATCAACGGCGACCAGCGCGCGGATATCCAACTCCAGCTTGCGGGCGCGACCCTTCCGGGAGTGCCGACGGCCGACGCCTTGGTGCTTTAGTATGAGCCGGGCTTCCCTCTCTCCCATTCCCTCTTTCGCCTTTGCGCGTCGCGGGCCGTTTTGTCGGCCAGCGACTCGTCATGCCTGGAATCGTCATGCCTTCCGCATCGCGTTCTGGGCGTTATGAAGTCCGAGTTAAGAAAATACTGTACAAGCAGCGGCGATCTGGTATCGTGACATTCAAGGGCGGTCACCAAGGGGTTACCCGGTAGGGGGCTCCGGGTCCTTCGGGGACCGCCCGTCCCGAACACCGGATGCGCGCCACGTGCGGCGGATGTGCAAAGGAACAGAGAATGTCGGTGATGATCGATGTCGACCCGCAGGTGGTGAACGAGCAGATCGCGATGTTGCGCGGCAGCCTGTCGAACCGTCAACTCAACGCCCGCCAACGGTACCTCGTCGTCAATCTGCTGAACTTCCTGCAGGCGCTGTCCAAGGAGCCGGAGCAGGGGATGATGCGCCAGTAAGAGCGTCGACGGCCGTGCCGTCGAGACCACTCCGTCGCGGCTGAGACGCTTTATTGAGGGAATTGGAGATTTAGACCATGGCCACGCGCAAGAATTGGACGCCCGCGGAACTGGATCGTCTTCAGGAGGCGCATGCCGCCGGCCTGCCGGTCACCGAGATCGCCCGTGAATTCGGCCGCTCCAAGGGGGCGGTGCGGGCCAAAATCCTGGTGATGGGCCTGCGTCGCGGGGCACGGTCCTGGTCGCGCGATGATAAGGCGCGGCTTCGCCAGATGTTCGACGACGGGCTGGCGCTGCCCGAGATGGCCGAGCGGCTGGACCGCAGCGCCGATGCCGTGGCCCGTATGTGTCATCGTCTCGACCTGCGCCACGAAAGCCACACCCTGCCGTGGACCGAGGAACAGGTGTCGGCGCTGGAAGGCATGCTGATCCAGGGGCTGACCTTGGAGGAGATCGCCCAGGCGACCGGACATCCCCGCTCGTCCGTGGCGGCCAAGTTGCGCCAGCTCAATCTGGTGTCGTTGCGGTTCCGCCGGCCGTGGACGCCGCAGGAACGCCATACCCTGCGCACCCTGTTGGCCCAGGAGGCGACTTTCGACCAGATCGCGGCGGCGCTGCCGGCGCGCAGCCCGGTGGCCATCCGCCTGAAGCTCGGCGCCATGGCGCGGGTCGCGGACAAGACGATGGCGGCGGCCGGTCGGCCGAAGATCCGCCGTCCGGCGCTGGTTCATGTGGGGCAGGGGGCGATCCACAACACCCCGCGCCTGTCCAGCATCCCGGCCAGCCTCCAGGAGATGGAGCGGTGGCTGAGGACACGCGACTACATGGTTTTGCATACCGCCGGCGGTTGGGTCGTCGATCGCCACGAGTTGCCGACCGAAACCGTCTTTATCGAGTTCGTGAATCTTCGTCGTTGTCGTTTGAATCTGCCGCCCTTCGTGAAGATGGCGCTGGCGGGTGCGGATATTCCGCCCGTCGTCGCCCGCTCCTTCCGCCGGGTGGTGGTTACTCCGGTGGCAAGTGCGGCGTGATCCGGAAGCCCGCGGCCCCGTGGCGGGGCGCGGGAAGGGCCTTCCGGTTCGCGCAACTCCCCGACGGGTTCCAGGAGAGGTCTCCTGGAACCCGTTTTTTCGTGCGCTGTTGAGCGGGCGTCCATTCCAAGGGAAGCTCGACATGGCCCAGGTCACCACCGATCACGACACCATCCGCCACTGGGCGGAAAACCACGGCGGCAAGCCGGCCGTGGTCCGCTCCACCCACGGCCGGCACGGTGTCGGCATCATCCGCATCATGTTTCCCGAAGCCAAGCAGTCCGAGCACGACAGCCTGGAGGAGATCGGCTGGGACGAGTTCTTCCGGCAGTTCGACGAGTCCGGGCTGGCGCTGCTCTATGAAGAGGACGGCCTGTTCTCCAAGATCGTCGGACGCGACACGGTGGAAAAGCGCGAGCATGGCGACCACAAGGCGGCGCGGCATTGAGCGTCTCCCTGGAGGGGACC